>NZ_JARJHW010000049.1:0-43023 GCF_040560175.1 Streptomyces panacea | reverse complement strand
GGACTTCCTTGTGTGGGGGCCGGGTCAGAGAGCCGGTGCGGTCGCTGTCCGGTGGCCTTTCCGGTGGTCGTCACGGCGGTGGTCCCAGGACCGGTGGGAGGCGTCGCCGACGGGAGCGACGAGCGGCACCGGTGAGGGAAGTTCGGCCACGGCCACGGCTGTCGGTCCTCCCGCGGGAACGGTTACGTCACACGTCGACGCGGCGGTTCGAACGCCGCGGTGCGTGTGGTGAACGCCGGCGCCGAGTCCCCCGTAGGTACCAACGACGGAAGGCGCCCGGGATCACGGCCGATCGGAAGATCCTTCGGCGGCGGAACCACGGCCCTGCCGTCGGCCGTCCCCAACGGCACCGGCATAGTGGGGGCCGACTTCCGGCCCAGGTCTCCACGACCGGGTTGATTCATCCGGTTCATTCCAATTGATCCGTCAGTGCGAAACAGTTCCGAAGTCCCAGGGGGATCCCGACATGCGAGCCATTCGCCCACCGTTCACCACTCGCCGTGGGAGGAGCGCGCGGCGCGGAAGCTCTTCCGCCGTCGCGGTCGCCTCGTTCGCGGCGGCCCTGGCTCTGACGGCCACCGCCTGCGGGCCCACCGAGGAGACCAACTCGGCCGACAAGCCGAGTGGTTCGTCCAGCGATTCCTCCGGCGACAAGATCACCATTCCGGCCGATCTTCAGGACCGCCTCAAGGAGCGCGGGATCGACCTGGACAAGTGGAAGAACGGCGAATGGAAGAACTGGGACAAGGACAAGTGGCTCCGTGAGGCACGGGACTACGTCAACCCGATCATCGAGGGCCTCTGGGACCCGGACAGGATGCGGGACGCCGAAGAGCCCGACCAGCCGGTGGAGGAGCAGGACATCTCCGGCGACGCGGGTGTCACCGACCCGACTCCGCAGCCGGTGGAGGCGACGGCGGTGAACGCGCCGTACGACGGGGACGTGCCCGAGGCGGGCAAGCTCTTCTTCGACGGCCCCGAAGGCTCGATGGTCTGTTCGGCGACCGTGGTGAAGGACCCCGCCAACCCCGGCAAGTCCAACATGGTCTGGACGGCGGGCCATTGCGTGCACGCGGGCAAGAGCGGCGGCTGGTACCGGAACATCGCCTTCGTCCCGTCGTACAACAACAGCGACCTGCCGATCTCGGAATTGGAGAGCGCCCCCAAGGAGGAGATCGCCCCGCACGGCATCTGGTGGGGCAAGTGGGCGCAGACCTCCGAGGAGTGGATCGCGCAGGGCGCGGCGACCGGCGGCCTGGGCGCCCCGTTCGACTTCGCGGTGATCCATGTGACGCCCGAGAAGGGCAATAATGGCAAGTCGCTGGAGGAGACCGTCGGCGCCGCGCTGCCGGTCGACTTCAACGCACCGGCCACGCCGGAGATCGATTCGATGACGGCGACCGGCTATCCGGCGGCGCCGCCGTTCGACGGCCAGAAGCTCTTCCAGTGCGACGACAAGCCCGGCCGGCTGTCCATCAACGCCCAGGACCCGACGATGCACCGCATCGGGTGCACGATGACCGGCGGTTCGTCCGGTGGCGGTTGGATAGCCAACGGCCAGGACGGCAAGCCCGCACTGGTGTCGAACACCTCGATCGGCCCGGTGACCGCGGGCTGGCTCGCCGGCCCGCGGCTCGGCGACGAGGCCAAGGGCATCTACGAGGCGGTCAGCGAGAAGTACGCGGGCCAGTAGGACCCGGCGTGCGGTCGGCCGTGTCCGTCGGGCATGGCCGACACGCCCGAGGGTGGACCGCACGTCGCCGCGCTCCTGCTCCGCGGGCCCGGAAACGGCCGCACGGGGTGAGGGCGCCGCGAGGTGGTCCGCCGAGGGCCACCTCTGTGCGTGACACGCTCATGGCAAGTGACTCAAGTATTTTCAGGGGGAACGGTTTTCATGCGATCCATACGTCCGTTGCTGGCCGCGACCAGCCTTGCCGCGGCCCTCGCGCTGACGGCCACCGCGTGCGGCGGTGACAGCGAGGGCAAGGCGGCCGACAAGACCGCCGCCTCAACTCCCGCCGCCGACAAGGCAGGTGCGGAGATACCCGCCGATCTGGCCGACCGGCTCAAGGAGCACGGCGTCGACCCGGAGAAGTGGAAGGACGGTGAGTGGAAGAACTGGGAGAAGGACAAGTGGCTGCGCGGCGCGAAGGACTTCGTCAACCCGGTCATCAAGGACCTGTGGAAGCCCGAGCGGATGAAGACGGCGAAGTCGCCGACGAAGACCCTCTCCGTCGGTGACATCTCCGGCGACCAGGACGTCACCGACCCCGAGCCCCTGCCGGTCCGGGCCGAGCCGGAGAAAACGCCGTACACCGACCACGCGGCGCCCGTCGGCAAGGTGTTCTTCGACTCCCCCCAGGGTTCGATGGTCTGCTCGGCCACCGTCGTCAAGGACCCGAAGAACCCGGGCAAGTCCAACCTGGTGTGGACCGCGGGCCACTGTGTGCACGCGGGCGCGGGCGGCGGCTGGTACCGGAACATCATGTTCGTCCCCGCCTACAACAACACCGGCAAGTCCGCCGCCGCGCTGCAGAACGCGCAGCCGCAGGAGATCGCCCCGTACGGGCAGTACTGGGCCGACTGGATCGCGACCTCCAACGAGTGGATCAGCGACGGCGGCCCGACCGGCGGCGACGGAGCGGCGTACGACTACTCGGTCATGCACGTCACGCCGGAGAACGGCGGCAAGTCGCTTGAGGAGACCGTCGGCGCGGCCCTGGACGTCGACTTCGACGCCCCGGAGGCGAGCGGCATCGGCAGCCTGGGCGCGTGGGGTTACCCCGCGGCCCCGCCGTACGACGGGCTGATCATGCACAAGTGCGTCGACAACGCCGGCCGGCTCTCGATCGCCGCCGGTACGCCCACGATGTGGCGCATCGGCTGCTCCATGACCGGTGGTTCCTCCGGCGGTGGCTGGTTCGCCGCAGGACCCGACGGTGACTCGGTGCTGGTCTCCAACACGTCCATCGGCCCGGTCACTTCGGGCTGGCTGGCCGGTCCCCGGCTCGGCGAGGGCGCCCAGCAGCTGTACACGATGATGAGTGACAAGTTCGCGGGCCGGTAGGCGCCCGCGGCACGGCAGACGCGAGGCCGTTACGGCGGAAGGCCCGCCCCCTCTTCACGAGGGGGCGGGCCTTCCGCCGTAACGTCGTCAACCGGATCGCGGCACGGACACCGTGCGGCAGTCAGCCGACCGCGGGAACAGGCACATACGCGGCGAGCGCCGCGGCCAGCTCCTCGTGGACCTGCGCCTTCAGCAGCGTGCCCTCCGGGGTGTGCTCCTCGGACAGCACCTCACCCTCGGCGTGCACCCGCGAGACGAGACCGCCGTCGGTGTACGGCACCAGGGCCTCGACCGTGATCTCGGGCCTGGGCAGTTCGGTGTCGATGAGCGCCAGCAGCTCGGCCATACCGGCGCCGGTACGCGCCGACACGGCGATGGCGTGCCGCTCCATCCGCAGCAGCCGCTGGAGGACCACCGGGTCCGCCGCGTCCGCCTTGTTGATCACCACGATCTCGCGCACGTCCACCGCGCCCACGTCTCGGATCACCTCACGCACGGCGGCCAGCTGCTCCTCCGGTGCGGGGTGCGAGCCGTCGACCACATGCAGGATCAGATCGGAGTCTCCGACCTCCTCCATGGTCGAGCGGAACGCCTCCACGAGGTGGTGCGGCAGATGCCGTACGAATCCGACGGTGTCGGCCAGCGTGTAGATCCTGCCGCTCGGGGTCTCGGCCCGGCGCACGGTCGGGTCCAGGGTGGCGAACAGGGAGTTCTCCACCAGGACGCCCGCGCCGGTGAGGCGGTTGAGCAGCGAGGACTTCCCCGCGTTCGTGTACCCGGCGATCGCGACCGACGGCACCTTGTGGCGCCTGCGCTCCTGCCGCTTGATCTCGCGGCCGGTCTTCATCTCCGCGATCTCCCGGCGCATCTTCGCCATCTTCTCGCGGATCCGGCGCCGGTCCGTCTCGATCTTGGTCTCACCGGGACCACGGGTGGCCATGCCGCCACCGCCGCCGCCACCCATCTGCCGGGACAGCGACTGGCCCCAGCCGCGCAGCCTCGGCAGCATGTACTGCATCTGGGCCAGCGCGACCTGTGCCTTGCCCTCCCGGGACTTGGCGTGCTGGGCGAAGATATCGAGGATCAGGGCCGTACGGTCCACGACCTTGACCTTGACGACGTCTTCCAGATGGATCAGCTGACCGGGGCTGAGCTCACCGTCGCAGACGACCGTGTCCGCGCCGGTCTCCAGCACCATGTCGTACAGCTCGCGTGCCTTGCCCGAGCCGATGTAGGTGGCCGGGTCGGGCTTGTCACGGCGCTGGATGACACCGTCCAGCACCAGCGCGCCGGCCGTCTCGGCCAGCGCCGCCAGCTCTGCGAGCGAATTCTCGGCGTCCTGCACGGTCCCCGACACCCAGACACCGACGAGCACCACACGCTCCAGGCGCAGCTGCCGGTACTCGACCTCGGTGACGTCTTCGAGCTCGGTGGAGAGGCCGACCACGCGCCGTAGCGCCGCGCGGTCGGAGCGCTCGAACTGGTCGCCGTCCCGCTGTCCGTCGATCGCTTGGCTCCAGGCGACGTCCTCTTCCATCAGGGCATCGGCCCGAAGGCTGTCCGTGCGGGTGTCCGCGGAGATCTGCTCATCCTGGGAAGGGGAAGAAGAGGAGGTCATTGGATCCTTACGTCGAAGAGAATGTTCGGTGGTGGACAGAGACTGCCCACCCACATCGGTCACAACGCGTAACGATCCGGATTGATTCCCGGCGTCACGGGCCCGGCACCCCCGTACCGGAATCCCGGTCCCGGCAGCGCCGCCGACCCCTTGATGGTGGCACGTCACCGCCCGGACCGTCATTCGGGTTTCCCGCCCCTACTCCGCCGCCGCGCTCTTCCAGTCCGGATGCCCCGGCATCGGCGGTGTCTTCCGCCCGTACAGCCACGCCTGGAAGAAGTCCGACAGGTCGCGCCCCGCGATGTCCGACGCCAGCCGCGTGAAGTCCGCCGTGCTCGCCGTCCCGTCCCGGTGGTCGCGCACCCAGTCACGCTCCAGCCGGCGGAACTCGCCCGCGCCGATCTCCTGACGCAGTGCGTAGAGCACCAGCGCGCTGCCGTCGTACACCACCGGGCGGAAGAGGCTGATCTGCTCGCCGGCGGCGGGCGGCTTCGGCGCGGCCGGCGGGCCGCCCGCCGCGCGCCAGCCGTCGGACAGCCGGTACGCCTCGCGCATCCGCTCCTCCAGCGGCTTGTCCGCGTGCTCCTGCGCGTACAGGGCCTCGTACCAGCTCGCGTGCCCCTCGTTGAGCCACAGGTCGGACCACGCGCGCGGCGAGACGCTGTCTCCGAACCACTGGTGCGCCAGCTCGTGGACCATGACCGAGTCGACGTACCACTCGGGGTACTCGGGGCGGGTGAACAGCGAACGCTCGAAGAGCGACAGCGTCTGCGTCTCCAGCTCGAAACCGGTCTCGGCGCCGGCGATCAGGACTCCGTACGTCTCGAACGGATACCGCCCGACCTGCCGCTCCATCCACTCCAACTGCCCCGGCGTCTTGGCCAGCCACGGCTCCAGCCTCGCGCGGTCGGCCGCCGGGACCACGTCGCGTACGGGCAGCCCGCGGGGCCCCTCCCGGTGCACCACGGCCGAGTCGCCGATGGACACCTGCGCCAGCTCGGTGGCCATGGGGTGACGGGTGCGGTACGTCCAGGTGGTGGTGGCGCCGTGGCGGGTCTTCGCCACCGGCAGTCCGTTGGCCACCGCGGTCAGCTCGCTGGGGACGGTGACACGGAAGGTGAACGCGGCCTTGTCGGCGGGGTGGTCGTTGCCGGGGAAGACACGGTGCGCAGCGTCCGCCTGGTTGGCCATCGCGAGGCCGTCCCTGGTCTGTACCCAGCCGCCCTTGCCGCCGGTGGGATCGCTGGTGTGGGTGACGGTGACACGTACCGGCGAGCCCGCCTCGACGGCGTCGCGCGGCGTGACCACGAGGTCCTCGCCGGCGGTCGCGAAGTCGGCGCGCGCGCCGTCGACCTCGACGGAGCGGACCACACCGTGGGTGAAGTCGAGGTTGATCCGCTCCAGACGCCGGATCGTGCGGGCTTCGATCCTGGTGACCGCGTCGAGCGGCTCGGTGTTGTCGCCGCGGTAGGTGAAGCCGATGTCGTAGGCGAGGACGTCGTATCCGGGGTTGCCCAGGTACGGGAAGAGCGGATCGCCGATACCGAGCGGTACCGGGGCGGCGGCGGGGAGCGTCGCGGCGACGAGGGTCGCCGACGCGGTGGCCAGCAGGGCGGCGCGCAGCCGGCGGGAGGTAGGCAGCATGGACCACCGCTACCAGCGCGCGGCATACGTACGACGGCGGCGCGCTTCACGCCCACCCGAAAGAGGGGGACGGGCAACCGGGCGCCGGTCCAGGCGCGGGCCGGGGTGACGCCTCCGTTCAGGAGGCCGACTCGTGCTGCGCGCGCCGTACGTCGAACACTCCCGGCACGTCGCGCATCGCGCGCATCAGGCCGGGAAGCCCTGCCGCGTCGGGCAGTTGCAGCGTGTACGTGTGCCGTACCCGCTGCTCGCTCGGCGGCTCCACGTTGGCCGACACGATCGCCGCGCCCGCCGTGGCGATGGCCTCGGTGAGGTCGGCGAGCAGCCGCGGCCGGCCGAAGGACTCCGCGTACAGCGTGACGCGGCACTCCGGCTCGTCGCCCCAGCTCACCGTGACCGGAGAGCGGCCGAGCGCGGTCATCCTGTCGACGGCGGGACACTCCTCGCGGTGCACGGTGACGGCGCCGCCGCGGACCGTGAAGCCGGTGACGGCGTCGGGCGGTACGGGCGTACAGCAGCCGGCGAGCCGTACGGTCGCCTCGGGCACGTCAACGACCACGTTGGCCACGCCACGCCGTCCCGCCGTGACGGCTCCGGGGGCGCGGGGCGCCGCCGCGGGCACCTTCAGGCTCTCCGGATTCGCGGCGAGCCAGCCGGCAATCGCGATGCGCGCGGCGGGCGTACGGGCGTGGTCCAGCCACTCGGGAGAGGGCCCGGGAGCGGCGTCCTGCGCCTGAGCACCGCGCTCGCCGCCCTGAGCGCCCTCGCCGCTCCGAGCGCCCTCGCCACTGACGCCGATGCCGTCGCCGTCACCGCCCCGGGTGTTCGCGTTCTCCGGGACGGGGCCGTGGGCCAGCAGCAGTTGCACCGTGTCGCCGTCCACCAGGACCGTACTCAGCGTCGCCAGACGGCCGTTGACACGCGCCCCGATGCAACCGTGCGCCCCGTCGCCGTGCTGCGCGTACGCCGCGTCCACACACGTCGCGCCCGCGGGCAGCCCCAGCATGCCCCCGTCGGTGAGGAAGACGCTGATCTCGCGGTCCTGGGCGAGATCGGCGCGCAGCGTCGTCCAGAACGTGTCCGGGTCCGTGGCCGCCTCCTGCCACTCCAGGAGGCGGGACAGCCAGCCGGGCCTGGTCGGGTCGGCGCGTTCGCCGTCCGCCGGTTCGGCCCCGTCGACGGGTGCGTACGGATTGCCGAGCGCGACCACGCCGGCCTCGGCGACCTTGTGCATCTGGTGCGTACGGATGAGGACTTCGACGACCGCCCCGTCGGGACCGGCGACCGCCGTGTGCAGCGACTGGTACAGGTTGTACTTGGGGGCGGCGATGAAGTCCTTGAACTCGGAGATCACCGGCGTGAAGCAGGTGTGCAACTCCCCCAGCACGGCGTAGCAGTCGGCGTCCTCCCCGACCAGGACGAGCAGGCGGCCGAAGTCCGTGCCGCGCATCTCGCCGCGTTTCAGGCGGGCGCGGTGCACGGAGACGAAGTGCCGCGGCCTGATGACGACTTCGGCCGTGATGTCGGCCTCGCGGAGCGTGCGCCGCATGTCGACGGCGATGGTGTCCAGGCTCGGCCCCGTGGCGGCCTTGTCGGCGATGACGGTGCGGGTGCGCTCGTACTCCGCCGGCTGGAGGATCGCGAAGACCAGGTCCTCCAGCTCGGTCTTGAGGGCCTGGACACCGAGCCGTTCGGCGAGCGGGATGAGGACGTCGTGGGTGACCTTGGCGATGCGGGCCTGCTTCTCCGGCCGCATCACACCGAGCGTGCGCATGTTGTGCAGCCGGTCGGCGAGTTTGATCGACATCACCCGGACATCGTTGCCGGTGGCGACCAGCATCTTGCGGAAGGTCTCGGGCTCGGCGGCGGCGCCGTAGTCCACCTTCTCCAGCTTCGTCACGCCGTCGACCAGATAGCAGACCTCGTCACCGAACTCCGCGCGGACCTGATCAAGCGTCACGTCCGTGTCCTCGACGGTGTCGTGGAGGAGCGATGCCGTCAACGTCGTTGTCTCGGCGCCCAGTTCGGCGAGGATCAGGGTCACGGCGAGCGGATGCGTGATGTACGGCTCGCCGCTCTTGCGGAACTGTCCGCGGTGCGACATCTCCGCCAGCACATACGCCTTGCCCAGCACGAGCAGGTCGGCGTCGGGGTGGTGCGCGCGGTGGGCGTCGGCGACGTGGCCGATCGCGTCGGGCAGCCGGTCCCTGGACGCGGGCCCCAGCAGCGCGGCCCTGCCGAGTCGGCGGAGGTCGATACTGGTACGGCCGCGCCTGCGGCTCCGGGCACCAGGGCTGGTCGCCTCTGCGCTCATGGGGCACCTCCGGCAGCGTCGACCGGCGGTGGGAATGACAGGAGCGCCCTCCCTGCCGGTGCTTGATGCTACCGACCCCACCACGTGCCTCGGTCCACCTCTCCCCCAGCGTGAAGCGGATCACCCATTCGAGGGAACCTGCGGCCGGGTGCGGGGGACTTCGGAGCGTGTCGAACCACTCGGGGCGTACGTACTTCGGCCAGGGCATTCGGACTTCAGCGCGTGTCGAGCCGCTCCGCCCACTCCGCGTCGAGCAGTCCTTCGGCGACGATGACGGCCGGCCCGGTCATCTCGATCTCGCCGTCGGGACGTTCGGTGATGACGAGTCGTCCGCCGGGCACGTCCACGGTGTACGTGACGGGCTCACCGGTCACCGCGGGGTCGAAACCGTCCCTGCGGGCCGCCGCGACGGCGACTGCGCACGCGCCCGTACCGCAGGACCGCGTCTCGCCGGAGCCGCGCTCGTGGACACGCATGGCGACGTGTCGCGGGCCGCGATCGACGACGAACTCGACGTTCACACCGTCCGGATAGACCGAGGCGGGGCTGACGGACGGAGCGGTGAACAGATCGCCGGCGTGGTCGAGATCGTCCACGAAGGCGACGGCGTGGGGATTGCCCATGTTGACGTTGCGCGCGGGCCAACCGCGGTCCCCCACAACGACGGTGACGTCGTCTTCGGTAAGGAAGGCGCGGCCCATGTGGGTCGTGACCGCTCCCGGACCGGCACTCCCGCCGTCGGTCCCGCCCCCCGTCACGGCTTCGGAGTCCTTGGCGATGTGCACCCTCTTCACGCCGCCACGGGTGGCGACGGCGAGGTCACCCGCCTCGACGAGACCGGCGCGCAGCAGATACCGCGCGAAGACCCGCACCCCGTTGCCGCACATCTCGGCCATGGATCCGTCGCCGTTGCGATAGTCCATGAACCACTCGGCGCGGTCGGCCATGGACCGCGCCTCGGGGTGCGCGGCGGACCGTACGACGTGCAGCAGCCCGTCGCCACCGATACCGGCCCGGCGGTCGCAGAGCCTCGCGACGGCGGAGGCGGACAGGGCGAGGGCGTTGTCCGGGTCGGGAATGATCACGAAGTCGTTCTCGGTCCCGTGGCCCTTGAGGAAAGGGATCGGTGACGACTGCGCGGCTGGCCGGTAGGTACTCACGCATCAATCGTACGAGGTGGGACCGACAACGCGAACGCGGAAGGCCGGGGGGCGATCCCGCTCGGACGGCACGCGACCCGTCGGTCAGCGGAGGCGGGCGACCCGCCACACGGCGAGGGCGACGAGGGCGGCGCCCCCGGCCACGTACAGCGCGAGAACGCGCCAGTCCGGGCGCTCACCCGACCCGCGGGCCGGCAGTCCGGGCCAGGCGTGGCCGACGCGGCGGGCGGCCATCATGCCCCAGCCCGCGGCGCAGCAGCTGATCAGCAGACCGAGCATGGCGACGACGGCGCCGCCGTCGCCCGTGCCGAAGGCGAGGGGGAAGGCGAACATCAGCGAGCCGATGGCGGCGAGCATCACGATCGGGGCGAGCTGCCAGATCCGCAGGCGTCGCTGCGGACGCAGCTCGACCTCCACCTCGGGAGTCACCGCGTCTTCGTCAGGCCCGTCAGGACTCAACCGTGGGGCTTCGTCCTGGGGCTCCTGTGTCCCCTGATCCGTGTCGCGAGGGCCAGCTTCCATCGCCACGCGCCCTCCCAACTCGGACTCCACTGGTCGATCGATGCTCGATGATGGCACGGCCCCGGGCACCGGATTGACGGCCTGAGCGTCCCGATGCCATCACGTGATCAGGCTGTGACCGCTCGTTCGACCAACGTCAGCGCGAGGTGCGGGAGTTCCTCCCGGTCGACGGCCGCGCCGCTCAGCCAGTGCACGCGCGGGTCGCGGCGGAACCACGAGTCCTGGCGCCGCGCGAAGCGTTTCGTGGCCCGTACGGTCTCGGCGCGCGCCTGGTCCTCGGTGCAGTCCCCGGCGAGGGCCGAGAGCACCTGCTGATAGCCGAGCGCACGCGAGGCCGTACGACCTTCGCGCAGGCCGCGCGCCTCCAACTCGCGTACCTCGTCCACGAGCCCGGCCTCCCACATACGGTCCACGCGCAGCGCGATGCGCTCGTCGAGTTCGGGGCGTTCCACGTCGACGCCGATCTGCACGGTCTCGTACACCGCGTCGTGGCCCGGCAGGTTGGCGGTGAACGGCTTCCCGGTGATCTCGAACACCTCAAGGGCCCGGACGATGCGGCGCCCGTTGCTGGGGAGGATCGCGCGGCCCGCCGGCGGATCGGCGGCGGCCAGCCTGGCGTGCAGGGCCCCGGACCCGCGCAGCCTCAGTTCCTCCTCCAGCCGGGCGCGCACCTCGGGATCGGTGCCGGGGAAGTCGAGGGCGTCGATGGCGCCCCGTACGTAGAGGCCGGAGCCGCCGACGAGGACGGGGGTACGGCCTTCGGCGAGGAGCCGGTCGATCTCGATCCTGGCCAGCCGCTGGTACTCGGCGACGTTGGCCGCCTCGGTGACGTCCCAGATGTCGAGGAGGTGGTGCGGGACGCCGCGGCGCTCCTCGGTCGTCAGCTTGGCGGTTCCGATGTCCATCCCTCGGTAGAGCTGCATGGAGTCGGCATTGACGACCTCACCGTCGAGTTGCCGGGCGAGATGGACGCCCACGTCGGACTTTCCGGCCGCGGTGGGGCCGACGACGGCGATGACCCGGGGTGCTGGCGCTGCGGTTCTCACGGCCCCAGTCTCGCAAACCCGGTGGCCCGTTCCCGAACGAGTTACGTGACAGCCCCTGTCCGGGGTCGTTGGCCGTTGCGAGATTCCGACTGCCGGTTTTCCGACCGGTGCCACCGGGCGGCGCAACGGGACACTCCGCGCGACGCGGAATTTCGCCCGCACGAGTACTATATGGAGCAGATATGGGTGTTTTTGCACGGTTTCGTCGGAAGTCCAGGCGGACGGTCGAGGAGGGCCTGTCGGCCTCTTCGGCGGCCGGAGCCACTGCGGACGGCACCTCGGGTACGGCCGGGAACGCACCGGACACGGATGCGGATTCGGTTGTCGCGGGGAGCGGAAGCGCCGCCGACGGTGGTAAGGACGCCGGCGAGGGCGTTGACATCCCGAAGCAGCAGACCGCCGACGAGGCGGCCGACAACGAAGCCGGCGAAGGCGCCCGCAAGTAATCGGCGCAGAGCCGTCAGCCCCCAGCGGGGGCCCGAGGGAAGGTGACCCATGAGCTTCCTTGACTCATTGAAGGCCAAGCTGTCCCCTGCCAAGGACAAAGTCTCCGACCTCGCGCAGCAGCACGGGGGAAAGATCGGCGACGGCCTCGACAAGGCCGCGAAGACGGTCGACCAGAAGACCAAGGGCAAGTACAGCGACAAGATCGAGTCCGGGACCGGAAAGGCCAAGGACGCCCTGGAGCGGATGTCCCACAAGGAAGGCGACACCGGGACTCCTCCTTCCTCCCCTCCGCCGCCCCCCGCGTCCTGAGGCGCGGCTGAGCCGCGGCCGACGCCCGCCGGGTGATCGCCCGGCGAGGGACGAGTCGTACGAGTGACGGCGGTGGCCGCGAAGCGCTGAACGGCGCTTCGCGGCCACCGCCGTCACTGGTACGCGTGCCGGTTCCGGGGCCCGCGGTCCGGCTGCCCTGCGGCCTCGCGGTCGCCCTACGACCAGGCCGCCACGAAGTAGCCCACGCCGTACGGCGCGGCCTCGTAGAGCAGGGCACCGCCAAGGCCCGCCCCCTCGGCGGCGCCCGCGAGGATCTGCCAGCAGGGACGGCCCGCCGCCATCAGCTCGGTCGCCAGCGTCTCGTCCAGTGCCGCGAGTGCCCCGACGTCCGCCGTGGACAGCGCCCGTGCGACCTCGGCGTCGAACGCGGCGGCGCGTTCGTCGAGATAGCCGGGCGCCTTGAGCGAGCGGCACGCGCTGGCGTCGCCCATCACCAGCAGTGCCACCCGCTCATTCTCCGCCGCGATGTCCCTACCGGTTTTGATACACCGCTCGGCGTCGAGTGGTTCCCGCACGCCGAGACCTCGGATCGGCGACGCGGACCACGTGACGTTCGCCAGCAGCCAGGCGGCGACGGCCAGCGAGGTCGGCAGGCTCGGCGAGGTCGA
The DNA here is from genome assembly GCF_040560175.1 of Streptomyces panacea. Lineage (NCBI taxonomy): Bacteria > Bacillati > Actinomycetota > Actinomycetes > Kitasatosporales > Streptomycetaceae > Streptomyces > Streptomyces panacea. The sequence goes on along the minus strand of NZ_JARJHW010000049.1, from coordinate 30,267 downwards.
TGCGTCGTCGCCGGATCGCCCGTCGCGCTCCCCGGGCCCCGCGCTCGTCCCGCCGAGCGTGACGTCGACATCCACCCCGTACCCCCGGAAGGACCCGTGCGTGCCCTGCGGGTACGGCTCCAGGTCCCGCGGGCCCGGCGCCGGCCCGACGACGATCAGCCGGTCGGGCCGGGAGGCGGCGAGCACGCCGAGGGCGTCGGCGCACGCGGCCCGCGCGGCGTCGAGTTCCGAAGCGGCACCGGCGGCCAGCGCGGGGACGAGCAGGGGCGGACAGGGGCACACGGCCGCGGATACGAGCATGCTGCGCAGACTAGGTCACGGCCGCGCGGGACGTCCGCGCACGGGCGCCCGTGCCTGTACGCGGAGCGACCGCCGGGTCACACCACCGAGCAGCCGCCCGTCGCCGCGGGCAGGGGCGCCGGGACGCCGATCGACGGCAGGCCGAGCAGCACGCCGGCGGGCGCGGGCGGGGCCGCGTTGCGCCGCTCCCACGCGTCTCCGGCGCGGGTGCGCCGTATCCGCGTCGTCGGTCCCTCGGCGAGCAGATGGTGCGGAGCCGCGTACGTGATGTCGACGGTCACCACGTCGCCGGGCCGCACCTCCTGGCCGGGCGCGGTGAAGTGCACCAGCCTGCTGTCGGGCGCGCGGCCCGAGAGCCGGCGGGTGGCGCCGTCCTTGCGGCCCTCGCCTTCGGCGACCATGACCTCCAGCGTGCGGCCGACCTGCGTCTTGTTCTCGTCCCAGGAGATCTCCTCCTGGAGTGCGACCAGGCGCAGGTAGCGCTCCTGCACGACCTCCTTGGGAATCTGCCCGTCCATGTCGGCGGCGGGCGTCCCGGGGCGCTTGGAGTACTGGAAGGTGAAGGCGTTCGCGAAGCGCGCCTCGCGCACCGTGTGAAGCGTCTGCTGGAAGTCCTCCTCGGTCTCGCCGGGGAAGCCCACGATGATGTCGGTGGAGATGGCGGCGTGCGGGATCGCCGCGCGCACCTTGTCGATGATCCCGAGGAAACGCTCCTGGCGGTACGAGCGGCGCATCGCCTTCAGGACGGTGTCCGAACCGGACTGGAGCGGCATGTGCAGCTGCGGCATCACATTGGGCGTCTCGGCCATCGCGGCGATGACGTCGTCCGTGAAGTCGCGCGGGTGCGGCGAGGTGAAGCGGACGCGCTCCAGGCCCTCGATCCGCCCGCAGGCCCGGAGAAGCTTGGAGAAGGCCTCGCGGTCGCCTATGTCGGAGCCGTACGCGTTGACGTTCTGGCCGAGCAGCGTGATCTCCGAGACGCCTTCGGCGACGAGCGCCTCGACCTCGGCGAGGATGTCGCCGGGGCGGCGGTCCTTCTCCTTGCCGCGCAGGGCCGGGACGATGCAGAAGGTGCAGGTGTTGTTGCAGCCCACGGAGATGGAGACCCACGCGGCGTAGGCGGACTCGCGGCGCGTCGGCAGAGTGGAGGGGAACGCCTCCAGCGACTCGGCGATCTCGATCTGCGCCTCTTCCAGTACGCGGGCACGCTCCAGCAGTACGGGAAGCTTGCCGATGTTGTGCGTACCGAAGACGACGTCGACCCAGGGCGCCCTCTTGACGATGGTGTCGCGGTCCTTCTGGGCCAGGCAGCCGCCGACCGCGATCTGCATGCCGGGGCGCCGGGTCTTCATCGGGGCGAGCCGGCCGAGGTTGCCGTACAGCTTGTTGTCGGCGTTCTCACGTACCGCGCAGGTGTTGAAGACGACGACGTCGGCGTCACCGTCGGCGCCCTCGGGGGCCCGGACATAGCCCGCGCCCTCCAGCAGACCGGACAATCGCTCGGAATCGTGGACGTTCATCTGACACCCGTAGGTGCGTACTTCGTAGGTCCGGTCAACGCCCACTTCGTCCACCGCTCCGGCCCGATCACTGCTCATGGTCACCCGTCAAGGGTAAGGGCGTGCCCGAGGTCGCCCCGCCGACGGAGTGCCGCGGCCGGTGAAGACCGCCCACGATTGACCCCTCGATTCGACTGCCGAATGCCCCCTTCAAGCAGTCACCCGCGAGCCTAGATTCGTACTCATGAACACGACGACGAACCAGGCGAACCGCACCCACCAGCCGCTTCTCACCCGAGGCGGCACCGCCGAGGCCCTGGCCGACGCCCCCGGCAGCGTGATCACGCTGTTCGCCGACTCGGACACGACGGGCGGCGCGCTCACCGTCAACACCGCGCGCTTCGAGAAGGGCGCGGCCGGGGCGCCCGTGCACTTCCACACCCGCGCGACCGAGTTCTTCTTCGTCGTCGACGGCACGCTCCAGGTGCTCGTCGGTACGGAGGTGCTGACCCTGGAGAAGGGTGACTTCCTGGCCGTACCGCCGCACACGCCGCACGCCTTCGCGCCCGCCCCGGACGCGACCGCGGAGGTCCTGGTCGGCTTCACACCGGGCATGGACCGGTTCGACTACTACCGGCTGCTCGGCCGTGTGCACGACGGCGAGGCGACCGTGCGGGACATCAAGGATTCCTCGGAGACGTACGACAACCACTACGCGCGCAGCCAGGCGTGGGAGGAACGCGCCTGAGGCCCGCCCGCCGGGCGTCCGGCGGGGTCAGGGCAGCCGCGTCCGGGACGGTTTGCCTGCCGAAGCTGCGGGGCCCGGCTCCGGGCTGCGCCCGGCGCCGGGCCCGGGGAGGTCTGAGGCGCTGGTCAAACCCGGTCCCCGGACCTGTGAAGGACGTGGGACCGGGGCGCGGTCCCCACTTCGCGGGACCGGCTCACAGCCGAGCGGATGCCCCGGAATCATCGTTCCGGGCCATCTCCGCGTCCGGCCCTGACCCGGCTTCCGCGTGCGCGTGCCCCCACCATCCGATCCGTCCCGCTCGCGGATGCCCCCTCCCGCGCCGGAGGCACGCCGGCCGGTGCGGGACCCGAGCCGGGAAGGCAAGGCCTGGCCATTACGGCGAGTGAGCTGGCAGGATCACCGCATGTTCCCCCTTCCGCCCCGTATGAGCCGCCGCTCCGCCTTCGTAGGAGGCGTGGCCGCCCTGGTGGTGGCCGGGCTGCTGTCGTGGTGGCTGGTGCCGCTCGGGGAGAAGACACCGAGCGGGTCCGTCAAGTTCAGCACGGGCGTGACGAGCGGGGTCTACCAACGCTACGGCGACCTCCTCAAGGAGGATCTCGCCAAGGATCTGCCCGACGTGTCCATAGAGCTGCTGACCAGCGAGGGCTCGCAGGAGAACATCTCACGCGTGGCCACCGGGCAGGCGGACTTCACCATCGCCACGGCCGACGCCGTCGCGAAATACCGGCGGGACAACGGGCCCGGCGCCGACCGGCTGCGCGGCTGCGCACGGCTCTACGACGACTACGTACAGCTGATCGCGGCGAAGAACTCGGGCATCAAGTCCGTGAAGGACCTGCGTGACAAGCGCGTGGGCGTGGGCCAGGAGGGCTCGGGTGTGCGGCTGATCGCCGACCGGCTGCTGGCCGCCGCCGGGCTGCATCCCCAGAAGGACGTCACGGCGGTCTCGGCGGGCATCGACACCATGCCCAGCCGTCTGGAGTCGGACGACCTCGACGCGTTCTTCTGGTCCGGCGGGCTGCCCACCGCCTCCGTACAGGAGCTGTCGAAGCGCTTCGACATACGGCTGGTGCCCCTCGACGACCCTCTCGTCGACAAGCTGCACCACACGGCGCGGGAGGCCACCCGCTACTACCGCTCCGCCGTGATGCCGGCGGACGCGTACAAGAGGGCACAGGACGGTACGGCGGTGCCGACGGTGGCCGTGGCGAATCTGCTGGTCACCACGGACCGGATGGACGCCGAACTGACCGAGGGCTTCACCCGCACCGTGATCAAGAGCCGCGACCGGATCGGCAAGAAGGTCCACCCGGCCCAGCTCGTGGATCTGCGGACGGCGATCTACACCGATCCGCTGCGCCTGCACGAGGGCGCGCTGCGCTACTACCGGTCGGTCAAGCCGTAGAAAGCCGCGCCGCCGTGCCTCCTCAAGAGGAGTTGGGCGACGACCTCGGGACCGTGAGCGTCACCCGCAGCCCGCGCGGTTCACCGTGTTCGTACGCGATCGTCCCGCCGCCCGCCGCGAGCAGCGCCCGCGAGATGGACAGGCCCAGCCCGGACCCCTTGACGTTCTGGTGGCGGTTGCTGCGCCAGAAGCGGTCGCCGATCCGGTCCATCTCGTCGTCGGAGAGCCCGGGGCCGCCGTCGGTGACGGTGATCGTGGCGCGGTCGCTCGCGCCCCGCGCGACCCGTACATCCACCTCGCCGCCCTCCGGCGTGAACTTCAGGGCGTTGTCCACGACCGCGTCCAGCGCGCTGGAGAGCGCGACCGGGTCCGCCCAGCCGGTGACGGCGCCGGTGCTCCCGGTCAGCCGTACACCCTTCTCCTCCGCGTACGCCCGCCAGGCCGCGACGCGCTCGGACGCCAGTGCCCCGACGTCCGTGAGCCGCAAGTCCGCGGGGGCGTGTTCGGCCAGCGCCAGGTCCAGCAGGTCGTCGAGCACCTGCCCGAGCCGCTTGCCCTCCGTACGGACGGAGGCGATCTCCTCGTTCCCGGCGGGCAGTTCGAGGGCGAGCAGTTCGATCCGCAGGAGCAGGGCGGCGAGCGGGTTGCGCAGTTGGTGGGAGGCGTCGGCGACGAAGGCGCGCTGCTGTTCGAGCACGTCCTCGACGTTGTCGGCCATCTCGTTGAAGGAGTGGGCGAGCCGTCTGAGTTCCGGGGGGCCTCCGGCGGCGGCGACGCGGGATTTCATCCGGCCGGTGGCGATGTCGTGCGTGGCCGCGTCCAGGACGCGTACCGGACGCAGTACCCAGCCGGTCAGCCGGAACGCCGCCCCCACGGCGAGCAGCATGGCGGCGGCCTCACCCGCGGCGATGTACAGCCAGCCTTCGAGGATCCGCGACCGCATCTGCCCGGTGGGCGAGTCGGTCACGACGACGGCGACGACGTCCCCGTCCCGTACGACCGGTGACGCGACGATCAGCCGGCCGTGGCCCTGCCAGGGCCACACCTGCTGAGGATCATCGCTACGTCGCCCCAGGAGGGCCTCCTGGAAGGCTTGGCGCCCCTCCCCCGTCCGGGGCACCGTCCAGCCCTCCGGGGCCCGCGCCATGGCCTCTCTGTCGCGGTAGAAGACACCCGCCCGGATGCCGTACACCTCGAAGTAGCGGGTGAGCTCCTCCTCCAGCATCGATTCGCGTTCGTCGGAGCCGGTGCCCGCACCGGAGCCCCCGGCCGTCGCGTCGCCCTCGCTGACGAACTGCGCGAGCGCGGCGACGCGCGCCGTGTCGTCGATCCGGTCGACGACGACGTCCTGCTGCTGGGCCGAGGCGAGGCTCACGGCGAGCGGGAAGCCGAGCGCGAGGAGCACGCCCGCCATGAGGACGATGAGCAGGGGGAGAAGTCGGCTACTCACCTGGTACTACGGTCCCTGATGAGCGGCGGGGGCGACGAGGCGGTAGCCGACACCGCGCACGGTCTCGATCAGCGCCGGCATCCGGAGCTTGGAACGCAGGGACGCCACATGCACTTCGAGCGTGCGGCCGGTCCCCTCCCAGCTGGTGCGCCACACCTCGCTGATGATCTGCTCCCGCCGGAAGACGACGCCCGGACGCTGCGCGAGGAGAGCGAGCAGGTCGAACTCCTTGCGGGTCAGCTGCACGGGGGCGTCGTCCACGGTGACGCGGCGGGTGGACAGTTCGATGGTGACCGGTCCGAGGCGCAGTGAGTCCCCGCCGACCGCCCCGGCCTCCTCGCCGCCGACGCTGCGCCGGCTGACGGCGTGGATCCGGGCGAGCAACTCCCCGGTGTCGTACGGCTTGGTGACGTAGTCGTCCGCGCCGAGGTTCAACCCGTGGATCCGGGACCGGACATCGGCACGCGCCGTCACCATGATCACCGGGGTCGCGCAGAGTTTCCGGATCTTGCCGCAGACCGCGTAGCCGTCCTGGTCGGGCAGCCCGAGGTCGAGGAGTACGACTCCGTAAGGAGACTTCGTCCCGTCGGTCACCGGCAGCAGGGCCTGCAATGCCTCTTCGCCGCTGCGCGCGTGCGTGACATCGAATCCGTGCCTCGCCAGTACCGCGGCGAGGGCCGCTGCGACATGGTCGTCGTCCTCGACGAGCAGCAGCCTCATGGCCCTCCTCCGTGGTGTGTCCGTCACAGTACGTACCAGGGCATCCACGCCCATGGCTGCCGCACCAGTCAAGTCACTTCCCGTTAACGGGCGGTTTCCGTTACCCACCCGGTACTCCGAACCGGCCGTCTTCACACGGTGTGTCCGGTTGCGGCCGGATCGTTATGCTCAATTTCCCCTCAGATGTAATGACGCTGGTCGCAGTGCGTGACTAGGGTCCTCCCCAACCGAGGAGGACGGAGCAAGAAGCCGATGAGCGGAGTTTCAGTGACCAAGGAAACCGAGGGCGCCGGGCCGGCGTCGGGCGACCTGGTCGTGCTGAGCAACGTCAACAAGCACTTCGGCGCGCTGCATGTGCTCCAGGACATCGATCTGACCATCGCCCGTGGCGAGGTCGTCGTCGTGATCGGGCCCTCCGGGTCCGGCAAGTCCACACTGTGCCGCGCCATCAACCGTCTGGAGCCGATCGACTCCGGCAGCATTTCGCTCGACGGGAAGCCGCTGCCCGCCGAAGGCAAGGAGCTGGCCCGACTGCGCGCCGATGTGGGCATGGTCTTCCAGTCCTTCAACCTCTTCGCGCACAAGACCGTCCTGGAGAACGTCACTCTGGGACAGATCAAGGTCCGCAAGAAGGACAAGGGTGCCGCGGACGAGTTCGCCCGGACCCTGCTCGACCGCGTCGGTGTGGCCAACCAGGCGGACAAGTACCCTGCGCAGCTCTCCGGTGGCCAGCAGCAGCGCGTCGCGATCGCCCGCGCGCTGGCCATGGAGCCCAAGGTCATGCTCTTCGACGAGCCGACCTCGGCGCTCGACCCGGAGATGATCAACGAGGTGCTCGAAGTCATGCAGCAGCTCGCACGTGACGGCATGACCATGGTCGTAGTCACCCACGAGATGGGCTTCGCGCGGTCCGCCGCGAATCGGGTCGTCTTCATGGCGGACGGCCAGATCGTCGAAGAGGCGACGCCGGAGCAGTTCTTCACCAACCCTCGCAGCGACCGCGCCAAGGACTTCCTGTCGAAGATCCTGCACCACTGAGCTGCCCGTAACTTTCGAGACAACGAAGGATGTTGACCATGAATCTCCGCAAAGCAAGTGCTGCCGCCGCCGCCGTACTGGCCCTTTCCCTCACCGCGACCGCGTGTGGTTCCGACGACAGCGACTCGTCCGACGAGGGTGACGGTGGTGGCAAGAAGATCACCATCGGTATCAAGTTCGACCAGCCCGGTATCGGGCTGAAGACCCCGGACGGTTCCTTCACCGGCTTCGACGTCGACGTCGCGACGTACGTCGCCAAGGAGCTCGGCTACGAGGCGAAGGACATCGAGTGGAAGGAGACCCCGAGTGCGGACCGTGAGACCGCACTCGAGCGCGGCGACGTGAAGTTCATCGCGGCCTCCTACTCGATCAACGACGAGCGCAAGCAGAAGGTCGACTTCGCCGGCCCGTATCTGCTCGCCCACCAGGACCTGTTGATCCGCGCCGACGACAACATCAGCAAGGGCGCGGACCTCAACGGCAAGAAGCTCTGCTCCGTGACGGGCTCCACGTCCGCGCAGAACGTGAAGGACGACTTCGCGCCGAAGGCCCAGCTGAAGCAGAACGCCACGTACTCGGAGTGCATCGAGGCGCTCGCCAGCGGCGCCGTCGACGCGCTGACCACGGACGACTCGATCCTCGCCGGTTACGCCTCGCAGGACCAGAACAAGGGCAAGTTCAAGCTCGCCGGTCTCAGCCTGAGCAACGAGAACTACGGCATCGGTGTCAAGAAGGGCGACACCAAGCTCACCGACGACATCAACGCCGCCCTCGAGAAGATGGTCGCGGACAAGGCCTGGGACAAGGCCGTGACGGACAACTTCGGTCCGGCCGAGTACAAGAACGAGCCCGCCCCGAAGATCGGCAACATCGTCAGCTGAATCGACGGGCCGTGAATTCATCGGCTCATTCGGCGCAGATGTGGCGCGCCGCCCCGTGAGGGTGGCGCGCCACGCCATCAACAAACGCGAGAGCGCGGGAGATCGTGTTCGACTTTCTTGAAGGTTACGACCTGCTAGGGGCGTTCTGGGTAACGGTGCAGCTCGCCGTCTTCTCCGGTATCGGCTCCCTCGTCCTGGGCACCATACTCGCCGCGATGCGGGTGAGCCCGGTTCCGCTGATGCGCGGCTTCGGCACGGTGTACGTCAACGTGGTCCGGAACATTCCCCTCACCGTCATCATCGTCTTCTCCTCCCTCGGTCTCGCCGACATCTTCGGCATCACTCTGGGCGCGGCCGACGACTTCGACGCCCTGAGTTTCCGGCTGGCCATTCTCGGACTGACCGCCTACACGGCGGCGTTCGTCTGCGAGGCCATCCGGTCCGGTATCAACACGGTGCCCGTCGGGCAGGCGGAGGCGGCGCGGGCCATCGGGCTGAACTTCACCCAGGTCCTGTCCCTCATAATCCTTCCCCAGGCGTTCCGCTCCGTCATCGGGCCTCTCACCAACGTGCTGATCGCCCTGACGAAGAACACGACGGTGGCCGCGGCCATCGGCGTGGCCGAAGCGGCCCTCCTGATGAAGGAGATGATCGAGAACGAGTCGCAACTCATCCTCATCTCGGCGATCTTCGCCTTCGGGTTCGTGGTCCTGACACTGCCGACCGGTCTCATCCTCGGCTGGGTCGCCAAGCGAGTGGCGGTGAAGCGATGACTTCCGTTCTGTACGACGCGCCGGGTCCCGGCGCCAAGCGGCGCAACATCATCTACTCGGTGCTGTTCGTGGTCGTCCTGGCCCTGGGCCTGTGGTGGGTCTACTCCGCCATGGAGGACAAGGGTCAGCTGGAGTGGGTGAAGTGGAGCCCCTTCACCGAGTCCCAGGCGTGGACGACGTATCTGCTGCCCGGCCTCGCCAACACCGTCAAGGCCGCGGCACTCGCGCTGGTCATCGCACTGCCGCTGGGAGCCCTCTTCGGCATCGCGCGGCTCTCCGACCACCGGTGGGTCAGAGTTCCGGCCGGCGTGGTCGTCGAGTTCTTCCGCGCGATCCCCGTGCTGATCCTGATGGTGTTCGCGAACCAGTACTACTCCGAGTACACCGACATCAGTTCCGACATGCGCCCGCTGTACGCGGTCGTCACCGGCCTCGTGCTGTACAACGCGTCCGTTCTGGCCGAGGTCGTCCGCGCGGGCATCCTGTCGCTGCCCAAGGGGCAGACGGAGGCCGCCAAGGCGATCGGCCTGCGCAAGGGCCAGACGATGCGCAGCATCCTGCTGCCGCAGTCGGTGACCGCGATGCTGCCCGCGCTGGTCAGCCAGCTCGTCGTGATCGTGAAGGACACCGCACTCGGCGGCGCGCTGCTCAGCTTCACCGAGTTGCTCAGCGCGCGTAAGACGCTCGCCGCGAACTACGGGAACGTCATCCCGAGCTTCATCGTCGTCGCGGTGATCTTCATCCTGCTGAATCTCCTGCTCACGACGTTCGCGTCCTGGCTGGAGAAGCGGCTGCGCCGGGCCAAGCGGAGCACCGGGGCCGTCCTGACCGGCGCGACCATGGATGATCTGGGTGCCACGGGTACGCCGGCGGGGCTGGACCCGGTGAACAAGACGGACCAAGCCACCGGCGGAAGCGGCGGCGGCTAGTCCCGACGGTCCCGGAAACGGGGCCGATGGACCCGGCGGAGGCAGCGGCGCGCGGCGTCGCTGCCTCCGTCACTTGACGCAAGCACCCGCAGTAGGTTGCATACGTTCTGTGATCGCTCCCCGGGTTCCAACCGCCAATCGCCACATGACCGTACGGGCCGGAGGGGTCGCGCCGTGGACCCGGTGATCGTCGTCGGCGCGGGCCCCGTGGGGCTCGCGCTCTCGCTGTGCCTCGCCACCCAGGGCGTTCCCACCATCGTGCTGGACGAGGGAGCCGGCGACGACGACCCGCGCCCGGCCCGTACGGCGGTGCTGCGGCCCGACACCGCCGCTCTGATGGCGCGGCTGGGCTGCTCCACACTCCGTGACGAAGGGGCCCTGTGGGTCGGTTGGCGACAACTGCGGCGCAAGCAGCAGATGCGGCAGCTGCCGCTCGGTGATGCCGACGAGGTCGGTGGCACGAGCGGGGCCGGTGGTACGGATGCCGGTGCGGGCGGCGCGGCCGGTGACGGAGAACGTGGCGACGCGGTGTTCCCCTCGCCCTTACACCTCCCCCAGCACGCCCTGACGCGTGGCCTCAGGGACGCCGCCGCCCGGCACGACCTGGTGCGGATGGTGACGAACAGCCGGCTCGACTCGCTGGAGCAGGACGCGCGGGGCGTCACGGCGCACACCCGCGGCCCCGGGGCGACCTGGTGGCGCGGCAGCCATGTGGTGGGCTGCGACGGTGCCAGGTCCACCGTCCGCAAGCTCCTGGGCGTCCGTTTCCCGGGCCGTACAGCGGTGGAACGGCACGCGGTCGCCGCGCTCCGTGTCGAACTTCCCTGGCCCGGTGAGGCGGTGCTGCACCGTCAGCCGCCGTGGCGGGGAGGCGGCCAGGAGGTGTCCGCCAGGCCGCTCGCCGACGGCGTGTGGCGGCTGGACTGGCTGCTGCCGGCCCGGGGCGACCTGGTCACGCCGGAGGCGCTGGTGGCGCGGGTACGGGACACCCTGGCGGGCTGGTGCGGCGAGACGCCGCGGTACGACCTGCTCGACACCGGCGTGTACACGCTGCACCACCGGCTCGCGCGGCGCTGGCGCGTCGGCCGGGCGTTCCTCGCCGGGGACGCCGCGCACCTGCTGGGCGCGCTGGGCACGCAAGGGCTGGACGAGGGGCTGCGGGACGCCGAGAACCTGGGCTGGAAGCTGGCGCACGCCTGGCACCACGGGGCGTCGGAGACGCTGCTGGACAGCTATCAGGCGGAACGCCGTACGGCCGTCGCCGCACGGCTGCGGGCGGCCGACCAGTCGCTGACAATACTTCGGGGCGGCGGAGGGCTGCGCACGTACCTTCCGGGCACCGCGCGCGGCCATGACACCCTGCTCGCCGACGGGCACCTGGGGAACGGGCCACTGGGCGCGCCCCCCGCGTACCCGCACTCCCCCCTCGCGCCTCCGTACACAGAGGCGCACACGACGGTCGACACCCGGACGGGGGCGCCCGTCGACGACGTGCTCGTGACGGCGCCCGACGGCATGACCGTACGGCTGCGGGACCGGCTCGGCAGGGGCAGGGCGCTGGTGGTGCTGGTCGCGCCGGGGACGGGTGTGTGGGACCGGCGGCACTGGCTGACCGCGGGCGTGATGCCGAGGCTCGCCGAGGCCGTGGCGGCGCTGCCCTCACCGGCCGAGCTGCTGGTCACCGAGAGCTACCCGGGGGCGTCCGCGCACTCGGTGCTGCTCGTACGGCCCGACGGGCACCTGGTCGCGGCCTTCGGCGGCGTACGTCCCGACGAGCTGTACGCGGCGGCCGACGCCGCACGTGGGGGCGCTCCCGAGGCCTCTGCGGCGAAAGATCGCTCCGGCCGACCGGATCGAACCGCGAACATCAATTGACCGTCGTCGTGATCACATGGTGTACTCCGGAGCGTGACTGACACCGATGTACGCCTGTGGCGGAGGGTCCATATGGACCTGGTCCGCTATGCGGGCTGCGTGTGTCGTCCGTCCTGCTGAATTCGCCCCCTTCTCGTAGCGCTCGTCGTGTCGGCACATGACGGCGCGCCCCCGCGAACTTCCAGGACGGTCCTCATGTCTCCTTCTCTCGACACCCCCGCGCCCGCCTCGGCATCAACTGCCCTCGCGGCGCAGGCTGTTGTTCCCCGGGCCGTCGCCGCCGAGGCCGTCGCGCCCGTCGAGGGCACGGCGCCCGCTCCCTCCGCCGTTCCCACGCAGGCCGAGCTGCTCGCCTTCGTCCGTCGTACGGCGGCCGACAGCGAGCTTGTCTCCACCCTGCCCCTCGACCCCGAGGGCCGTACCTGGATCCGTCTCGAAGGCCCGGCCGGCAGCGAGGCGTGGATCATCAGCTGGCCGCCCGGCACGGGGACCGGCTGGCACGACCACGGTGGCTCGTACGGCGCCTTCGCCACGGCGGGCGGCACGCTCCAGGAGGACTCGCTGGCCGCTCGGCTGCCCACCGAGGGCTGGAAGACGCTGGAGCTGGCCGAAGGGGTCGACCGGGAGCGGAAGTTGGCGAAGGGCGACGCCAGGGCGTTCGGCAGCCACCATGTGCACGAGGTGCGCAACGAGTCGGACTCGGAGCACGCCGTATCGGTGCACGCCTACTATCCGCCGCTGCCGCTGATGCGCCGCTACAGCCGTACCGGCGCGGTGCTCCGCCTTGAGCAGGTCGAGCGTCCGCAGGAGTGGCAGTGAGCGGCGGGCCGGCAGAGCGGGCGGGACAGACCCGGCCCACGGGACCCGAGACGCCTGTGGGGATAGATGAACTGCTCGACCGCGTCCGCGAGGGACTCGACCGGATCGAGCCCCGCGAGGCCTTCGCCGCGGCCGAGGACGGTGCGCTGCTGGTCGACATCCGGTACGCGGAACTGCGGGACCGCGACGGACTGATCCCCGGCGCGCTGGTCGTCGAACGCAACGAACTGGAGTGGCGCCTCGACCCGCAGGGCAGCCACCGGGCCGCGGAGGCCACGAGCCACGATCTGCGCGTCGTGGTGATCTGCAACGAGGGGTACGCGTCGAGTCTCGCGGCTGTCTCGCTGCGCCAGTTGGGGCTGCACCGCGCGACGGACCTCGTCGGCGGCTTCCAGGCGTGGAAGGCGGAAGGACTGCCGGTCTCGCACTGAGCCGGTCGGTCACGCGGCCCGAGCCCGGCCGCCCCCGCGCGGGCCGGGTTTCGTTCGTCGTACTCCCGGCTGCCCACTGCTCCCGGCTTCCCGGACTCAGTAGATGCCCTCGTCGAGTCCTTCCGTGTCCTCGCCCTCCGCCTCCAGTGCCTCCTTGACCACCCGCAGGGCCACGCCCGGCGGATATCCCTTGCGTGCCAGCATCCCCGCGAGTCTGCGTACCCGTCTGTCCCGCTCCATGCCACGCGTGGAGCGGAGCTTGCGGGCGACCAACTCCCGTGCGGTCGCCTCCTCCTGTTCGGAGTCGAGCTGCCCAACCGCCTCGTCGATCAGCTCGGAGTCCACACCCTTGGTGCGCAGTTCACGCGCCAGGGCGCGGCGGGCCAGGCCCCGGCCGTGGTGCCGGGACTCCACCCACGCGTCGGCGAACGCCGCGTCGTTGATCAGTCCCACGTCTTCGAAGCGGGAGAGGACTTCCGCCGCGACATCCTCGGGGATGTCGCGCTTCGCCAGCGCGTCCGCCAGTTGCTTCCGGGTGCGGGGGTTCCCGGTGAGCAGGCGCAGACAGATCGCCCGCGCCCGCTCCGCCGGGTCCTGGGGCGGCAGCTCCTTCTCGGCCCTCGACGAGTCGGGGCTGCCGCCCTGCCGCTCAGTTCGCCGCCTCTTCGCGTAAGGCACGGCGCCGAACTAGCTCTTTGCCGCCGCCGCCTTGGCCGACTTGGCCTTGGTGGCAGGAGCGGGCACCGTCTTGGCCGTGTCGTCGGCCGGGGCACCTGTCGCGGCAGCGCCACCGGCCGCGTCCACCGCGGGCCCTGCGGCGGGCTCCTCCGGCTTCACGCCGATACCCAGCTTCACCAGGATCTTCTTCTCGATCTCGTCGGCGAGATCGGGGTTGTCCTTGAGGAAGTTGCGGGCGTTCTCCTTGCCCTGACCGAGCTGGTCGCCCTCGTACGTGTACCAGGCGCCGGCCTTGCGGACGAAGCCCTCCTCCACGCCCATGTCGATCAGACCGCCCTCGCGGCTGATCCCGTGGCCGTAGAGGATGTCGAACTCGGCCTGCTTGAAGGGGGGCGCGACCTTGTTCTTGACGACCTTGACGCGGGTGCGGTTGCCGACGGCGTCGGTGCCGTCCTTCAGCGTCTCGATACGACGGATGTCGAGCCGCACCGAGGCGTAGAACTTGAGCGCCCGGCCACCGGTCGTGGTCTCCGGCGAGCCGAACATCACGCCGATCTTCTCGCGGAGCTGGTTGATGAAGATGGCCGTGGTCTTGGACTGGTTGAGCGCACTGGTGATCTTCCGGAGCGCCTGGCTCATCAGCCGCGCCTGAAGACCCACGTGGGAGTCGCCCATCTCGCCCTCGATCTCCGCGCGCGGCACCAGGGCCGCGACGGAGTCGATGACGATGAGGTCGAGCGCCCCGGAGCGGACCAGCATGTCCACGATCTCCAGGGCCTGCTCGCCGTTGTCCGGCTGGGACAGCAGCAGGCTGTCGATGTCGACGCCGAGCTTCTGCGCGTACTCCGGGTCGAGCGCGTGCTCGGCGTCCACGAAGGCCACCGTGCCGCCCGCCTTCTGGGCGTTCGCCACCGCGTGCAGCGTCAGTGTCGTCTTGCCGGAGGACTCCGGCCCGTACACCTCCACCACACGGCCGCGCGGGAGACCACCGACGCCGAGCGCGACGTCGAGCGCGGTCGATCCGGTGTGGATGACCTCGATGGGCTCGTTCGGCCGCTCGCCGAGGCGCATCACGGCGCCCTTGCCGAATTGCCGTTCAATTTGGGCGAGAGCGGCGTCCAGCGCCTTCTCGCGGTCGGATCCTGCCATGGGTTCCACCCGATTTGCTTGTGTCGATCGCTTCACATCGAAGACGCTATCCCCTGCCACTGACAATGGGCCTCGACGTCCCCCCGGCCTGTGGATAACTCCGGCTCCGGGACCCCGGCCAACCGGCCCGAAGTCCATGAGAATGCTTGTTCGATTTTGGTGTCAAGAGCATCCCGCGGGCGTGTCGCGTGCGTGAGTTGCGCCGGCCGCGCCCGAGGACCACCGGATACACGAACAGCCGGTACTCGTCGACCGGTCCGGCCGCGACGAGCCCCGGGGCAGCGTCACGCCGCCCGTCGTCACGACGTCCCCGCCCGGCCCGGCCTTCAGCTCCCGGACCTGGTCACGGACGTCGCCCCGCAGCACCGTGGTGTGCTGCCGGCCGGGGTCCCCCAGCGTGCGGGAGACCACGTACTCCGACACCGGGTCGAGATACGCGCCGACGCCCGTGGTGTCGTCGGTCCGGGCCGCCGACTCCTCCGCCGGGGCGGACCTCCGCGGCCGGTTGTCGTCGTGCACCACTGACAACTCCCGCGCCCGGCGGAACTCGACGCGACATCGCGGCGCCCGCGGCGGTGCGGCTACTCGCGCGTCCCCGCGTATTCGACCGGCCTCGTGCGCAGCGCCGTCAGCGCGGGTACGACGGCGGCCACCACCGCCAGTGCGGCGCTCGCCGCCACCATCGCCCCCAGGCTCACCCAGGGCACGACGAGGGGCGACCGGACGGAGAGCAGCGCGAGGGCGCCCCGCAGGCCGAGAAGATTCAGGCCCGCGACGGCGGCGCCGAGGAGGGAGCCCACGGCCACGACCACCAGGGCCTCGGCCGCGACCAGGCGGAGCACCTGGGGCTTGGTCGCCCCGGTCAGCCGGAGCACCGCGAGGTCGCCGACCCGGTCGGCCGTCGCCATGACCAGGGTGTTCGCCAGCGCGATCCCGGTGTACAGCAGTGCGATCCCCAGAATCAGCAGCAGCCCCAGCCGGGTGCTCTCACTGGAGCGGGGATGGCTCCGCGCCATCCACCCGTCCTTCGTGAGGACGGTCGTCCCCGTCGCCCGTCCCGCCTCGCGCAGCGCGCCGTCGACAGCGGCGGCGTCCGCGCCGTCACGCAGCTTGACGTCGACGCGGTCGACCGTGGCGCCGGGGGCGTTGCGCGGGGTCACGTACACGCCGTTGCCACCGGTGCCGGTCCGGAGCACCGCCACGATCCGCAGAGTCACCTCGCTGCCGTCGCCCAGCCAGACCCTGACCCGCTGTCCGACCGTCCGGGTCAGCCACTCCTCGTTGACGACGATGCCGCCGTCATCGAGGTCGGCCACCCGGCCGGACGCCACCGGCAGCCGGGACACCGCCGCGAGATCGGCCGGGTCCACGGCTCTGGCCTCGGACGTGACGAGCGCGACACCCTCTTCGAGGACGGTCACGGTGGTGGAGCGGGAGACGCTCACGGCCGTGCCGGGGATGCTCCGCGCCCGTGCCACGAACGGGGCGGGCAGCGCGCCCTCCTCGTCCGGCGCCGCCACGACGTAGTCGGCGGTCGTCTGTGTCGCGGCCTCAAGGGCTTTGGCCTCGTTGATCGTCGCCGTCGTACCCAGGAGGGAGGCGGCGAGCGCGACGGTGATCAGCACGGGAGCGGCGACGGCCGCCGTACGGCGCACCCCGGTCGCCGCGTTCTCCCGCGCCAGCAGGCCGGTGGCGCCCGGCAGCCGGGCGGGGAGCCAGGTGACGAGCCTGACCAGCGGCGGCACCAACACCGGTGCGTACAGGGCGAATCCGACGATCAGCAGCATCGGCCGGGTCGTGTAGGTCTTTCTCTTGAGCGCCTCGCCGGGATCGGTGGCCAGCGACCACACGAGCAGTCCCAGGCCCGCCAGCAGGACGAGGGCTCCGAGCAACCAGCGGCTCGGGGGCATGGCCCGGCTGTCGAGCGCGGCCTCACGCAGCGCCTCTGTGGGCTTGATCCGTCCCGCCCGCCAGGAGGACATCAGGACGCCCGCCATCGCCACGCACAGGCCCGTCCAGAAGGCCGTGTGGAGCGGCCAGGTCTGGTCGCCGATCGCGAACCAGGACGGTGCGATACCGCTGTCGACCATCCACGCGGCCAGCGGCGGCGCGCCGAGGCGGCCGAAAAGGCAGCCGGCGGCCGAGGCCGGTACGGCGACGAGAACCGCCTCGGCGAACACCGTCCGCCGTATCTGTCGCGCGGTGGCGCCCGCTGTACGGAGCAGACCGAACTCGCGCCTGCGCTGGGCCACGGCGAAGGCGAAGGTCGACGCCACCACGAAGACGGAGACGAAGCAGGTGATGCCCGCCGCCGTACCCAGCAGCGCGTTGACCGAGACCAGGGCCTCGCTGCCCCGGTCCGGGTCCGGATCGGCCCTGCGGCGTTCGTCGCCGGTCAGGACATCGATCCCGGATCCGGTGCCGCGTACGGCCTTTCGTACGGCCTTTCGTACGGCGGTCACGTCCGCGTGCACCACCAACGCGTCGATACGGGGCGAGAGTTGGGCGGCTTCCTCGTCGGTGAAGAACACGGCGGTCTCGAAGTCCGTCGCGGCCACGGTGCCGACGACGGTGCGGCTCTCGGCCCCCGCCGGGGTGACGACCCGCACGTGGTCGCCGACCGCCGCGCCACCGGAGCGGTCCCGCGTACGAGGCGCCACCGCGACGACGATCTCGCCGGACGTCGCGGGCGCGCGACCACCTGTGAGCCGGTACGGCGTGGCCGCCGCGACCGACCACGGATGCCCGACCGCCCCGTCGCCCTCATCGTCCGTACGGTCGGCGCCGCTTCCCAAGGAGGCGTCGGCGAACGACACAGGGAACGTCCGGTCCTCCACCGTCCGGCCGAGCCGCGCGAGTTCGGCGGCCAACCCGGCGGGCACCGCCCGTGGATCGGTGAGGCGCTGCGTACGCTCACCGACCGGTGTGACGACCCGCAGGGTGTCCGAGGCCCTGACGACCACCGGAGCCGCGGCGAAACGCTCGGGCCCCCGGTGCGGGGCCTGGAACGTGGCCGCCAGCGCGAGCCCGGTGGCGGCGATGAGCCCCACCCCGAGGGCCAGGGCGACGAACGACCCGACGAAGGTGACCCAGCGGGCCCGCATCCCTGGGAGCATCAGCCTCAGCACGAGGCCACCGCCAGGGCGGTCATCCGCTCGGCGACCCGGTCGGCGGTCGGGGAGTCGAGCGCGTCCCGCACCCTGCCGTCCGCCAGGAACAGCACCCGGTCCGCGTACGACGCCGCCATGGGGTCGTGCGTCACCATGATCACTGTCTGGCCCCCGTCGACCATGCCCCGCAGCAAGGTCAGAACCTCCCGGCCGGTCCGGGAGTCCAGCGCCCCGGTCGGCTCGTCCCCGAAGATCACGTCGGGACGAGTGACCAGCGCCCTGGCGAGCGCCACCCGCTGCTGCTGGCCGCCGGAGAGTTCGCTGGGCCGGTGCCCCGCGCGGTCCCGCAGCCCCACCTGGTCCAGTACGTCGAGAACAGCGCCCCGTTTCGGTCTGCGGCCGGCCAGGCGCAGCGGAAGCGCCACGTTCTGTTCGGCGGTGAGCGAGGGCAGCAGGTTGAACGCCTGGAAGACGAAGCCGATGCGTCGGCGCCGCAGCAGGGTCAGCCTGTTCTCGCTGAGCGAGGTCAGGTCGTCGTCCCCGAGCATCACGGTGCCGCTGGTGGGCCGGTCCAGTCCGGCCGTGCACTGGAGCAGGGTGGACTTGCCTGAGCCGGAGGGCCCCATGACGGCGGTGAAGGTGCCCTTGGGTATGTCGAGAGTGACCCGGTCGAGCGCGGTCACCGCCGCCGCGCCCTTCCCGTAGGAGCGAGTGACCGAACTGAGCCGGACCGCCGTGTCGTCCGTGGTGACGCTGTTCATCGCCGCTTTGTTCATGGTGATCACTCAAGCCGCGCCGCTCGCCGCGCACATCGCAGCTGCGTAGGGGGCGAAAGGTGGAGCCAGCTGGGTGGCCGCCCCGTACGGCGCCCGCCTACCGTGCGTCCATGCACTCCCCCAGCCTCTGGCAGGCCCTCCGGTCGCCCCGGTATCTCCTCGGCACCTGGCCGTGGCGCTCCGCGGCGTACCTGCTGAGCGGCGTCCTGGTCGGTCTCGCCACCCTGGTCTCACTGCTCCTGCTGGCGGTCACGGGAAGCGCGCTGGCGGTGGTCCTCATCGGCGTACCGCTGCTGCTGATGTTGACGCTCGCGGGCATCCCGCTGGCCGCGCTGGAGCGTCGTCGGCTGCGGCTGGTCGACCCCGTCGTACTGGTCGATCCGCACCGCGAGCCGGACGGCACGGGCCTGGCCGCCTGGGTCCGGCTCCGTCTCAAAGAGCCCGCCACGTGGCGGGAGTTGGGCTACGCGCTGCTGTTCGCGTTCGTGCTGTGGCCCCTGGAGGCGCTGGTCCTGGGAACAGCGCTCGTCGTCTGCGGCGGCCTGCTGGCCACGCCCGTCGTCATGGCCACGGTCGGCGGCGGCGAGGAGGCCCGCGTACTGAAGATCTGGCTGGCCGGCTCGTATCCGCAGGCCTTCGCGGCGGCGCTGGTCGGTGCGCTCCTGCTGCCCGTCCTCGCCTATCCACTGGGTTTGGTGGCCGCCGGGCGCGCGGCGCTGACCAGACAGCTGTTGTCCTCCCGTGACGCCGCCGTCGATTCCCGCATCCGGGAGCTGGGCCGGTCCCGGATGCGGCTGGTGGACGCCTTCGAGGCGGAACGCCGCCGGATCGAGCGGGATCTCCACGACGGCGCGCAGCAGCGGCTGGTGGCCCTGTCGATGACGCTCGGCCTGGCGAGGCTGGAGAACCCCGGTGAGCCGCTGGGCGGCCTCCTCACCAAGGCGCACGACGAGGCGGGCACAGCGCTGGTGGAGATCAGGGAACTGATCCGCGGCATCCACCCCCAGGTGCTCACCGACCGGGGGCTGAAGGACGCGGTCGAGGACATCGCCGACCGGTCGACGGTGCCGGTCGACGTACGGTTCGACCTGCCGGGGCGGCTGCCCGAATCGGTCGAGACGGCGGCGTACTTCGCGGCCTCCGAGGCGCTCGCGAACGTCGCCAAGCACAGTGGGGCAGGCCGCGCGGAGGTGTGCGGCAGGATCGCCGACGGCGAGCTGGTCATGGAGGTCAGGGACGACGGGGCGGGCGGCGCGGACTTCTCCGGCGGCACCGGCCTTCAGGGGGTGGCGGACCGTATCTCGGTGCTCGACGGCCGGCTGCTGGTCTCCAGCCCCGTCGGCGGCCCCACCGTGTTCCGCGTACGGATTCCCTGCCCGCCCGGCGACGCCCCCACCGGCACGGCCACGAAGCCCGCGACCACGACCGCGACCACGACCAAGGCGGCCGCCGCCTCCACCCGCACTCCCACCCGAACGAGGACCTGATGTCGCGCATCGTGCTGGCCGAGGACAGCGTGCTCCTGCGGGACGGACTCACCGGCCTGCTCCAACGTTTCGGACACCAGGTTGTCGCCGAGGCCGGGACCGCCGACGAGCTGACCGCGGCGGTGGCCGAGCACCGTCCCGACATCGTGGTGACCGACGTGCGCATGCCGCCGGGGTTCTCCGACGAAGGGTTGCGGGCCGCGCTGGAGATGCGCGAGCGGCAGCCGCGGCTGCCCATCCTCGTGCTGAGCCAGTACGTGCAGCGCGCGTACGCCGAAGAACTGCTCGACTCCTCCGACGGCACCAGCGTCGGCTATCTGCTCAAGGAACGGATCGGGCACGTCGAGGAGTTCGTCGACGCCGTCCGCCGCGTCGCCGAGGGGGCCACGGTGGTGGACCCCGAGGTCGTACGGCAGTTGCTCAGGCACCGGCGCGACCCTCTGTCGAGGCTGACACCGCGCGAACAGGAAGTACTGGCGCTGATGGCGGAGGGCAGGTCCAACGCGGCCGTCGCCGCGGCCTTGCATGTCAGTGAGGGGACGGTGAGCAAGCACTTCGGCAGCATCCTCACCAAACTCGACCTCTCACTGACCGACGCGACGAACCGCCGCGTCCTGGCCGTGCTCGCCTACCTGCGCGGCTGAGGTCCGCCTTCCAAAGAGGCCTTCACGCGAAGGGCTCCTTCGTGGCCGTCAGGCACCGCCCTCCGCGCGGGGCGGCCTCACGCGCGCGGTGCCGCGTCGCAGCGTCCGGCGTATCCGCGCCAGCGTGCGCCCGCTGCCACGGCGCCGGTGCCCGTGCACGCGCGGGTCGTCCGTGACGTCGTAGCGCTTCACGTACGCCCCGAGGAACGCCTGGAGCGTCGCGATCGCGGGGATGGCGATCAGCGCGCCGACGGCCCCGAGCAGCGCCGTACCGGCGACAACCGAGCCGAAGGCCACGGCGGGATGGATGTCGACGGTCCTGGCCGTGAGTTTGGGCTGGAGGACGTAGTTCTCGAACTGCTGGTAGATCACGACGAATCCGAGCACCCACACCGCGTACCAGGGGTCCACCGTGAAGGCGATCAGCATGGGCAGGGCGCCGGCCAGATAGGTGCCGATGGTCGGCAGGAACTGCGAGACGAGACCCACCCACACCGCCAGCACCGGTGCGTACGGGATGCCGAGGATCTCCAGCAGGATGTAGTGCGCGATGCCGGAGATGAGCGCCATCAGTCCGCGCGAGTAGATGTAGCCGCCGGTCTTGTCGACCGCGATCTCCCAGGCACGCAGCACCTCGACCTGCTTGGCCGGGGGCAGGACGGAGCACACGGTGCGCCGCAGCCGCGGCCCGTCGGCGGCGAAGTAGAACGAGAACAGGAAGATCGTCAGGAGCCGGAAGAGGCCGCCGAGCACGGTGGTCGAGATGTCGAGCACGCCGCTCGCGCTGTTCTGGACGTATCTCTGGAGCCAGTCGGAGTGGAGCAGGCTGTCCTGGACGGCCACCCGTGACAGCTCGGTACGGAAGTTCTGGTTGATCCAGTTGATCAGGGAGTCGAGGTACTGGGGGAATTCCTCGACGATCTCGATGATCTGCCCCGCGAGCATCGAACCGAGCAGCACCACGAAACCGACGCTCGCGACCAGCACGGCGAAGAAGACCAGGAAGGTGGCGAGTCCGCGCCGTACGCCGCGCGATGCCATCCGGCTGACGGCCGGCTCCACCGCCAGGGCCAGGAAGAAGGCGATCAGGATGTTGATCAGCAGTCCGATGAGCTGGTGGAACGCCCAACTGCCCAGCTGGAAACAGGCGACGAGCGTCAGCGCGAGCACCATGGCGCGTGGCAGCCAGCGGGGCATGCGGGCGGACTCACCGCCGTTCCCCGCCGCGGCAGGCGGCGGCGGTGGGGTGGACGGCTGAGGTTCCTGGGCTGTTTCGTCGGTCAGTGCCACGGAGCCAGTCTCGCGTACGCGGACGTCACCGTTGGTCGGCGGGCACACCCATCGCGGTGCAGACCGCCCTCCAGACGTCCTTCGCCTCCCAGCCGGCGGCGAGGGCCTCGTGCACCGTACGGCCGCCCAGCTCCGTCATCACATGGTCGCGCGCGAAGGAGTCCGCGTACGCGGGGCCGAAGTGGTCCGCCATCCGTTCCCAGAAAATCGTCAACCGCATGCCACCAGTATCCCGCCCGCCGCTGGTTCACCGACGAGGACGGCCCTCTCCGCTCCCTCTCGCGGGCGCGGCTCAAGGACGGCGGCTGGCCGCCCAGCCACGCGCCGGGTGTCAGCCGCCCAGGGCGCGTACTCCGGCGGTCACCGCGACGGCCGCCGCGATGACGACCAGGAACGGGGCGCGCAGCAGCAGGGCGAGCCCCGCCGCGGCGACCCCGGCCACCCTGGCGTCGACGACCAGGGCGCCGGCGCCGTCGCCGAAGACCTGCTGCGCCGTGAGAGCCGCCAGGAGCGCGACGGGCAGCAGTGCGGACAGCCGCTGGACGAGGGGGCGTTCCAGCGCGCCTGCCGGTACGAGCAGCCCGAGCAGCTTGACGAGGTAGCAGCCGACCGCGGTCAGTCCGATGGCGATCCAGATACTCAACGGTCCGTTCCCTTCCGGTCGGTGGTGGTCCCACGGCCGGTCCTGCGGCCGGTGCCGCGGCCCTCGAACCAGAGCACGGCGGGGGCGGCGAGCGCGGCGACCAGCACCGGCACGCCGGCGGGCAGCACCGGCAGGAAGCCGAGCCCGAGGACGACGGCGACGGCGGCGACCGCGCGCTCCGTCGTCGTCCGCAGCATGGGGGCGAGCAGGGCCAGGAAGACGGCGGGCCCCGCTGCGTCGAGGCCCCACGCGTCGGTGTCGCCGATTGCCTCGGCCCCGAGCGCGCCGAGCAACGTGGTGAGGTTCCACAGCACGTAGAGGCTCAGCCCGGTGACGGTGAAGCCGATGCGCACGGCGCGCCGCGTGGGCTGCGCGAGCGCGACGGCCGTCGTCTCGTCGATGACCCACTGGGCGGCGAACGGGCGGACGAAGGGTGGTAGCGCCAGCAGTTGGGACAGGCGCAGGCCGTAGAAGGTGTTCCGTACGCCGAGGAAGAAGGCACCGGCCGCGGCGGTCAGGGGGTTGCCGCCCGCCGCCAGCGCGCCGACGAGGGCGAACTGGGAGGCTCCGGTGAAGACCAGGAGGCTGAGCGCGCAGCTCTGTAGGAGGGTGAGGCCCGCCCCGGCGGACGTCACGCCGAAGGCGAAGCCGGAGAGGCCGACGGCGACGCCGACGCCGAGCGCGTCGCGGACGACGGCCGAATCCGGCTTGGGTTCACCGCCGGGTCCGGCCCCCGGCTCCGTGTGGGCAGTTACGCCCGGTGCGGCCGTCCCCGCCTCGTTCTTGGTCTCCGGGGCCGACCGGGCGGGTATCCCCGCCGCGTCGGGCCTGTCTGCGGATGCTGTCTGTTCTGGCACGTCAGGGACGTTACGGGGCGGGCTCGGGCCCTGTCTTGTACGTTCTTGCGCCCCGTCCGGCGGCCCTCGTCACGTCCGCCCGCGCGGTCGGGTGGTACCCGGCGTCCGCTCCTTGCGGTACGCGCCGGGCGGCACCCCCACGATCCGGGTGAAGTGCCGGTTGAGGTGGGGCTGGTCGGTGAAACCGACGAGAGCGGCCGTCTCGGCGGGGGCCGTCCCGGCGTCCAGCAGATGGCGGGCCCGGCGCACCCGCGCGTCGGTGAGCCAGGTGTGCGGCGGCATGCCGTAGGTGTCCCGGAAGGCCCGCAGCAGGGCGAACGGGCCGGTGCCCAGTTCGGCGGCGAGCACCTCCAGCGACGGCGGATCGGCCATCCGCCGCTCCAGCACGGCACGCGCGCGTGCCGCCGTCCTGGCGCCGGCGCCCCGCACCGTACGTTGTGGCAGCGTGCCCCCGTTCAGCCGTAGGAGGCGGGTGACCGCGACCCGCAGCAGTGTGTCGGCAGCGAGGGCGTTCCCCTCGTCGGCGGCGCGCAGGACCTGGTGAACGAGGCGGACGGTGTACGGGTCGTCGACGACGGGGGCGACGAAGCCGGGGGCGCCGCTGATCCGTGTCGTCTCGGCGGCGATCTCCGCGACGAGGTCCGGCGACGGGTAGACGGCCCCGTACTGCCAGCCCTCGGGCCCCTGCGCGTGGCCGGTGTGCGGGGTGTCGGGGTTGACCAGCGCGAGCGAGCCGGGGCCCGCGTACTGGTCGCTGCCCCCGTGGTGGAAGACGTCGACGCCGTCGGTGATCGCGGCGATGACGAACGTCTCGTGGGTGTGCCTGACGAACTTCTTCCTGATGTATTTCGCCCGCAGGAGGTCGACGCCGGGCAGCTCCGGGTAGCGCCAGTGTCGTGCCTGCTCCCGAGCCGCCATGGCTCCAGTCTGCACCGGCCGAGCCGCGTCCCACCTCCCGGTTTCTCCCCGCGCCCCGCCCCGTACCCCACCCGTACTCCCTCGCTCACCTCAGCCCGAACCCGAGCCGCGCCCGAGCCGCGACCGGGCCGGCACCCGGGCCCAAACCTCGACCGACGCCCCGGCCAACGCCCCCTCCGGCGCCCCGACCCGCTCACCCGACCCGCTCACCCGCCACATCGGGCTCCGCCGTTCCCGCAGGTCCGGGCGATTGTCAGTGGTCGGGTGCACGATGGGGAGATGTCCGGCACCGCACTCGACTCGTTCTCCCCCGCGACCCGCAGCTGGTTCTCCGGGGCCTTCTCCGCGCCCACCGCCGCGCAGGAGGGTGCCTGGCGTGCCATCGCCGAGGGTTCGGACGTGCTGGTCGTGGCCCCGACCGGCTCCGGCAAGACCCTGGCCGCCTTCCTCGCCGCCCTCGACCGGCTGGCCTCGGTGCCCCCGCCCGCCGAGGCGCGGAAGCGCTGCCGCGTGCTGTACGTGTCCCCGCTCAAGGCCCTCGCGGTGGATGTGGAGCGCAATCTGCGCAGCCCGCTCACGGGCATCCGGCAGGAATCCGTCCGCCTGGGCCAGCCCGAGCCGGAGATCCGGGTCGGCATCCGTTCCGGCGACACCCCGGCCGCCGAGCGCCGCTCGATGTCCACCAAGCCGCCGGACATCCTGATCACCACCCCCGAGTCCCTCTTCCTGATGCTCACCTCGTCGGCGCGCGACGCGCTGGCGGGTGTCGAGACGGTCATCCTGGACGAGGTCCACGCCGTCGCGGGGACGAAGCGCGGCGCCCACCTCGCGGTCTCCCTGGAGCGGCTCGACGAGCTGTTGCCACGCCCGGCCCGCCGTATCGGCCTGTCGGCCACGGTGCGTCCGGTGGACGAGGTCGCCCGCTATCTGTCCCCCCAGCGCCGGGTCGAGATCGTGCAGCCTCCTTCCGGGAAGGAGTTCGATCTGTCGGTGGTCGTCCCCGTCGAGGATCTGGGCGAGCTGGGAGGCTCCCCGGCGGCCGACAGCGGGAGCGGCGGCACCGGCGACGGCGACAAGCCGTCGATCTGGCCGCACGTCGAGGAGCGGATCGCCGATCTCGTCCAGGCGCACCGTTCGACGATCGTCTTCGCCAACTCCCGCCGCCTCGCCGAGCGCCTGTGCAACAGGCTCAACGAGATCGCGTACGAACGGGCCACGGGCGAGGCCATGCCCGAGGCGCACTCACCCGCCGAGATCATGGCCGAGTCGGGCGCCGCCAAGGGCGCCCCGCCCCTCCTCGCCCGCGCCCACCACGGCTCGGTCTCCAAGGAGCAGCGCGCCCGCGTCGAGGAGGACCTCAAGGCGGGCCGCCTGCCCGCCGTCGTGGCCACGTCCAGCCTGGAGCTGGGGATCGACATGGGCGCGGTGGACCTGGTCATCCAGGTCGAGTCACCGCCGTCCGTGGCATCCGGCCTCCAGCGCGTGGGCCGGGCCGGCCACCAGGTGGGCGCGGTCTCCACGGGCGTCGTCTTCCCCAAGTACCGCGGCGATCTGGTGCAGGCCGCCGTCGTCACCGAGCGGATGCGCACCGGCTCCATCGAGGCGCTGCGGATCCCCACCAACCCGCTGGACGTTCTGGCCCAGCAGCTCGTCGCGACCGTCGCGCTCGACACCTGGCAGGCCGACGACCTCCTCGCTCTCGCCCGCCGCGCGGCGCCGTTCGCCTCCCTCCCCGAGTCTGCGTTCACCGCCGTCCTCGACATGCTCGCCGGTCGCTATCCGTCGGACGCGTTCGCCGAGCTGCGCCCCCGTGTGGTGTGGGACCGCGTGACGGGCACGGTCACGGGCCGCCCCGGTGCGCAGCGGCTCGCCGTCACCTCGGGCGGCACGATCCCCGACCGCGGCCTCTTCGGCGTGTTCCTCGCCGGGGCCTCCGGTGCCGGTTCCGGCGACGGCAAGGGCCGCAAGGGCGGCGGCCGGGTGGGTGAGCTGGACGAGGAGATGGTGTACGAGTCGCGGGTCGGCGATGTCTTCACGCTCGGCACGACCTCGTGGCGTATCGAGGACATCACCCGCGACCAAGTGCTGGTCTCCCCGGCCCCCGGGGTGCCGGGCCGGCTGCCTTTCTGGAAGGGCGACCAGTTGGGCCGGCCGCTCGAACTGGGCCGCGCGGTGGGGGCGTTCCTGCGCGAGGTGGGCGCGCTGTCCCCGGAGGACGGCCGCCTTCGGCTGGTGGCCGCCGGCCTCGACGCCTGGGCGGCCAACAACGTCCTGGCGTATCTGGACGAGCAGCGCCGCGCCTGCGGTCATGTCCCCGACGACCGGACGATCCTCGTGGAGCGGTTCCGGGACGATCTCGGCGACTGGCGGGTCGTCATCCACTCCCCGTTCGGTGCCCAGGTGCACGCGCCGTGGGCGCTGGCGCTCGGCGCCCGGCTCGCCGAGCGGTACGGCATGGACGCCCAGGTCATGCACGCCGACGACGGCATCGTGCTACGGCTGCCCGACGCCGATCTGATGAGTCTGGACCTCCTCGACCAGGACCCGATGTCGCCCGACGCGGCGTACGACAACGAGCAGGCGCCGGTCGGCGCCGGTGATGTCGCCTTCGAGCGGGGCGAGATCGGGCAGATCGTCACCGATCAGGTGGGCGGCTCCGCGCTGTTCGCCGCCCGTTTCCGTGAGTGCGCGGCGCGCGCCCTGCTGCTGCCGCGCCGCAGCCCCGGCAAGCGCACACCGCTCTGGCAGCAGCGCCAGCGGGCGTCCCAACTGCTCCAGGTGGCGAGCGAGTTCGGTTCGTTCCCCATCGTCCTGGAAGCCGTCCGGGAATGTCTCCAGGACGT
Source organism: Streptomyces panacea (assembly GCF_040560175.1). Lineage (NCBI taxonomy): Bacteria > Bacillati > Actinomycetota > Actinomycetes > Kitasatosporales > Streptomycetaceae > Streptomyces > Streptomyces panacea. The sequence continues at coordinate 3,004 of NZ_JARJHW010000049.1, read as the reverse complement.
CTTCGACGTGCCCGGTCTCACCGAGCTGATGGGCGACATCGAATCCCGCCGGGTCCGGCTGGTCGAGGTCACGACCACCGAGCCGTCCCCGTTCGCCCGTTCGCTCCTCTTCGGATACGTCGCGCAGTTTCTGTACGAAGGCGACTCCCCCCTCGCGGAGCGCCGCGCCGCCGCCCTGTCCCTCGACTCGCGGCTGCTGGCCGAACTCCTCGGCCAGGCGGAGTTGCGCGAGCTGCTGGACGCCGACGTCCTGGCGGAGCTGGAGCGCGAGCTGCAGTGGCTCACCGACGACCGCCGTATCAAGGACGTGGAGGGCGTCGCCGACCTGTTGCGGGTCCTCGGGCCGCTCACCGAGGCCGAGTTGGTGAAGCGCGGGTCCGAGCCGCGGTGGCCGGCGGATCTCGCCGCGTCCCGCCGCGCCATCCGGGTCCGGATCGGGGGCGCCGAGCACTGGGCGGCCATCGAGGACGCGGGCCGGCTGCGTGACGCGCTCGGCACGGCCCTGCCCGTCGGGGTCCCCGAGGCGTTCACCGAGCCGGTCAAGGACCCCCTGGGCGACCTCCTGGCCCGTTACGCCCGCACGCACGGCCCGTTCACCTCCTCCGCGGCCGCCGACCGGTTCGGGCTCGGCCCCGCCGTCACCGAAGGCGCCCTGCAACGCCTCGCCGCCGGCGGCCGTGTCGTGCAGGGTGAGTTCCATCCGTCCGGAATCGGCCAGGAGTGGTGCGACGCCACGGTCCTGCGCCGACTGCGCCGCAGGTCGCTCGCCGCGCTGCGCCACGAGCTGGAGCCGGTGCCGCCCGCCGCGCTCGCCACGTTCCTGCCGCAGTGGCAGCATCTGGGCAGTCACAGTCTGCGCGGCATCGACGGACTGGCCCGTGCCATCGAGCAGTTGCAGGGCGCGCCCATCCCGGCGTCCGCGCTGGAGAAGCTGGTGCTCCCGTCCCGGGTCACGGGGTACGCCCCGACGCTCCTGGACGAGCTGACCACCACGGGCGAGGTCGTCTGGGCCGGAGCCGGCGCCCTGCCCGGCAAGGACGGCTGGATCTCCCTCTATCTCGCGGACTCCGCACCGCTGTTGCTCCCCCCGCCGCACCCCCTTGAGCTGACGGCGCTGCACGAATCGGTCCTCACCACCCTGTCCGGCGGTTACGGGCTGTTCTTCCGTCAGATCACCGATCAGGTAAGGGCCACCACGCACCCCGATGTCACCGATCCCCAACTGGCCGACGCCGTCTGGGACCTGGCCTGGTCGGGGCGGCTGACCAACGACACCCTGGCGCCGCTGCGCTCCCTCCTCGGCTCCGGTCGTACGGCGGGCTCGACGGCCCACCGCGCCAAACGGACCGTCCCACGCGGCCGTTACGGCACCCTCACCGCCGCGGCCCGGCCCGCCTCCCGTACGGGGCCGCCGACCGTGAGCGGACGCTGGTCGCTGCTCCCGGCCGCCGATCCGGACACCACGCGCCGTGCCCACGCCCTGGCCCGCACACTCCTCGACCGGCACGGCGTGGTGACTCGCGGCGCCGTCGCCTCCGAAGGCATCGAGGGCGGGTTCTCGGCCGTGTACCGGGTGCTGTCCGTCTTCGAGGACAGCGGTCAGGCACGCCGCGGCTATGTCGTCGAGGGCCTCGGCGCGGCCCAGTTCGCCATGGACGGCGCGGTGGACCGTCTGCGCGCGGCCTCCACAGCGAGGGATCGCGCCGCCTCCGACCCCTCGCCGCGCGCCGTGGTCCTGGCCGCCGCCGACCCCGCCAACGCGTACGGGGCGGCGCTGCCCTGGCCGGATCCGCCGGCGGGCGCCGGCCACAAGCCGGGCCGCAAGGCGGGCTCCCTGGTCGTCCTCGTCGACGGCGCCCTGACGCTGTACATGGAGCGCGGCGGCAAGACCCTCCTCGCCTGGCCGGGTGACCCGGCCGCCGGGCCCGACCCGGCGCATCCGGACGCCGCCGACGACGTGGCGCTGCGTTCGGCGGCCGAGGCGCTGGCGGCCGCCGCCCGCGCCGGCGCGCTCGGTACGGTCACGGTGGAGCGGGCCAACGGGGAGCAGGCGCTGACCTCGCCCGTGGGCCGCGTCCTGGAGTCGGCGGGCTTCCACGCCACCCCGAGAGGGCTGCGCCTGCGGGCCTGACGCCGTTCCGGAGCCCTGCCGCCCCGTCGGGGGGCCGTCGCCGTACATCTCCGCACGCCACACCCCGTACGCCGCCCGTCACGGGGACCATCTCGCGCATGATGGAAGCATGCCCGAAGGTGACACCGTCCTGCAGACCGCCAAGCGCCTGCACACCGCCCTCGCCGGGCGGCTCCTGACCCGGTCCGACCTCCGCGTCCCCCGGTTCGCGACCTCCGACCTCACCGGCCGGACGGTCCTCGACGTCACCCCGCGCGGCAAGCATCTCCTCACCCGCGTCGAAGGCGGCCTCACCCTCCACTCGCATCTGCGGATGGACGGAGCCTGGCGGGTGTACGGCCCCGAGGAGCGCTGGCGCGGCGGCCCCGGTCACCAGATCCGGGCGATCCTCGGCAACGCGGAACGCACCGCCGTCGGCTACCGGCTCCCCGTACTCGAACTCCTCCGCACGGCGGACGAGGAGAGCGTGGTGGGCCACCTGGGCCCGGACATTCTCGGGCCGGACTGGGATCCGGACACCGCCCTGCGCAATCTGCTCGCCGACCCGGCCCGCACCGTCGGGGAAGCGCTGCTGGACCAGCGCAATCTCGCGGGCATCGGCAACGTCTTCCGGTGCGAGACCTGTTTCCTCACCCGCACCACCCCCTGGCTGCCCATCGGTGACCTGCCGGCCCCCGAACGGCTGGTGACGGCCGCCAAGAAGCTTCTGGAGGCCAACCGGGAGCGGTCACGCCGACATCTGTACGTATACGGCCGCGGCGGCCTCCCCTGCCGCCGCTGCGGCACCCCCGTCAGCAGGACGACCGAGGCCGACCGCCCCGTCTACTGGTGCCCCCGCTGCCAGTTGGGCCCCGTCCCCTGAGAACCGTCCGG
>NZ_JARJHW010000048.1:0-43896 GCF_040560175.1 Streptomyces panacea | reverse complement strand
CCGGCTCCGTCTCGTACCGGGACAAGCAGATCCTCGTCGGTGGCAAGCCCGCGCTCGTACTCGCCGGAGAGATCCACTACTTCCGGCTGAAGAAGGCGGACTGGCAGTCCAGGCTCGACAGGGCCAAGGCGGCGGGCCTCAACACCATCGCCTCGTACATCCCCTGGATGTGGCACGAGCTGCCCGACGGCACGATCGACGTCACCGGCCGTACCCGCCCCGAACGCGACCTCGGCGCCTTCATCGACCTCTGCCACCGCAACGGCTTCCTCTTCATAGCCCGCCCCGGCCCCTTCACCATGGCCGAGCTGAAGGGCGAGGGCGTCCCCGAGCGGGTGCGGAAGGACCACCCCGAGATCGTCTCCACCGGCTGGAACGACGCTCCCGCCACCACGCCCACCGTCGACTACCTCGCGCCCGCGTTCCTCAAGGAGATGCGCCACTGGTACGCGGCGGTCATGCCGGTACTCGCGGAGCGGCTGCACGGCAGCGGCGGCCCCGTCGTCTCCGTACAGCTCGACAACGAGATCGGGATGCTGGCCTGGGTCAGCAACTCACCCGACCTCACCGATCACTTGACGGCCGACTTCGACGGCTGGCTGCGCGAGGAGTACGGGGACGCGCTCGCCGGACGCTACCCCTTCACGGGCGAGGACCTGGCCGGGCGGCGCAAGGCGATCCGTCACCCGAAGGACGCGTACGGCGCGGCCCTGATGCACGACCTGGGCCGCTTCATGCGGGGCCGCTTCGCGAGGTACGTCGCCGAACTCCGGTCGGCCGCAGAGGAGTACGGGATCACCGGCGTCCCGTTCGTGATCAACATCCACGGCACCTCCGACAGCCGCGCCGAGCCGTTCCCCATCGGCATCAGCCAACTGATGGAAACCTATGGGGGAGTCGAGGGGACGATTTCGGGTGCGGACTTCTACCTCGGCGATCTGACCCTGCGTAATGTCACCGACCTGTATCTCATCAATGCCTTCATGGACGCGGTCAACGACAAGGACCAGCCGGTCACGGCGCTTGAGTTCGACGCCGGGCACGCCGACTACGGGCAGAACATGGACAGCCAGACCAGCCCCTCGGGTGTCGATCTCAAGACCCGTCTGTGTGTCGCGCAGGGCGCGAAGATGCTCAACTACTACCTGTTCGCGGGCGGGTTCAATCCGAAACTCGACAAGCCCACGGGTGACGGGAACGACCGGATCGGCATCACCGGCGAGCGGCACGGCTTCGCCGCACCGGTCGATCCCGAGGGCCGGCCGGGAGTCAGCTACGCGTCGACGCGGCAGACGGTGCGCGCGATGGGCGGTCTCGCCGATGTCCTCGCGCCGATGCGTACGACCTACGACGACATGGCGCTCGGTTTCGTGCCCGACCACTATCTGACCGAGTACCACCCGCCGGAACTCGCCTCTGTACAGAGCGTGCTGGACGAAGCGGTGAACACGCGCGGTGCGGGCCCGCGCGGCTCCCTGGCCCGCGCGATGCTGCTCGGCGGCTTCCGCTACCGGGGTGTGAACCTCCAGGCGGGCGATCTGGACCCGAAGGCCGTACCCGTATTCGCGCTGGCCACGGGCGAGCACCTGGGGGCCGAACTCCAGCGGCGCCTGGTCCGCTACGTCGAGGCGGGCGGCAAACTGCTGCTGTCCGGGAGGCTGCCGGTCAAGGACATGGCCGACAAGCCCTGCACCGTGCTCGCCGACGCGCTGGGCCTCAAGGCCGGGAAGACGCTCACCGACGCGAACCGTTTCTGGCTGTCGGTGACCGCCCACGACTGGGCGGCGCCGCTTCCCGAAGTGCGGCTGTCACGCGCCCAGTTGTGCGAGCCCTCCCGGGGAAGGACGGTGCTGCGCGAACTGTCCACGGGCAAGGGCTGCGGCTTCGACATTCCCCTCGGGCGGGGGCGGGCCGTCGTGATCACCACCGACTACCAGTGCGACCTCACCTTCTGGGAACGCGCCTTCCGCGCCCTGGACGCCGCCCCCGCTCTCCGGCACAGCGCGACCGCACCGGGTGTCTTTCTCCTGACGACGGCGGACGGCGAGCGCGGACGGCTGCTGCACGCCTTCAACGTCTCCTCCGGCTACGACGAGGACTTCACGGTCACGGAGAACGGCAAGCCCCTCTTCGGCGGCGAGAAGCTGCACCTGCCCGGTCGTACGGCGGCGATCCTGCCGCTCGGGCTGGACGTCGGCGGCCTGCGCATCGCGTACGCGACGGCGGAACTCACCGGCGCCTCCGACGGCCGGGTGACGTTCCGCGCGCTCGGCGCTCCCGGCGGGGAATCGGTGGTCGCGGTGGAGGGCGCGGCGCGCTGCGAGGGCGCCCGTGTCTCCACCGAGGGCGGCCGGTCCGTACTGCGCGTACGCCGGGCCGAGTTCACCGTGCGCCGCGCCTGACGCACCGCGTGGCGTACGAGCCCGGTCACCGGCCCCGGACCGCGCCGTCGCCTGTCGTGGGAGGCTGTGACCGGCCCCCCCCGCAGGCGGCGGCCCGTCCCAGCACCCCGCCCCGACCGAAGGAAGCCCCCGTGGCCGAGCACTTCCTGGACTCCGAGCCCGGCACGGTGAGCAACGTCTTCTCGCGCGAGCTCCCTCCGGTGCTCACCGTCGACCCCGGGGACACCCTCACCGTCCACACGCTCGACTGCGCGGGCCACCTGGAGCGCCGGCGTACGGCGGACGAGAACGTACCGCGCATGTTCGGCGAGCGGCGCGGCCACTGTCTGGTGGGGCCGATCGCCGTACGCGGCGCCGAGCCGGGCATGGCACTGTCCGTGACGCTGGAGTCCCTGCGCCCCGACGACTGGGGCTTCACCGCGGCGGCGACGTCCGACACCCCGCTCGCCCGCCGGCTCGGCATGACCGACGAGGACGGCGAGTGGCTGCTGTGGGACCTCGACGCGGACAAGGGCACCGGGACCGACCAGTACGGTCACACGGTCTCCCTGGCGCCCTTCCTCGGCGTCATCGGCACACCTCCGGACGAACCGGGCGAGCACTCCACGACGCCGCCCCGCACCCTCGGCGGCGGCAACATCGACTGCCGCGAACTGGTCGCCGGATCCACCCTGTTCCTCCCCGTCACCGTGCCGGACGCGCTGCTCGGCATTGGTGACGGCCACGCCGCACAGGGCGACGGCGAGGTCTCCGGCACAGCGATCGAATGCGGCATGACGACCCGCCTCACCATCGGCCTCCAGCCGTCCCCGCCGCTCCCCACGCCGCACGCGCACACCCCGGCGGGCCGGATCACCTTCGGCTTCGACGCGGACCTCAACGAGGCGTCGGCGCAGGCGCTCGACGCGATGCTGACATGGATGACGTCGCTGTACGGAGTGAAGCGGGCGACGGCGCTCGCGCTGGCGAGCACGACGGTCGATCTGCGGGTGACCCAGGTGGCCAACCAGACGTGGGGAGTGCACGCGCTGCTGCCGCACGACGCGATCCGCTGAACCCCACGCGCCCGCGCCCCTGTCCGCACCGGGCGTGGGCGGCGACCATGCGGCCGGCCGCGGCCGCCGGTCTCCGCGCCGTCGCGCTCACGCCGCCGCGGCGAAATACTCTTCCAGCACCGGCGCCAGCACGTGCGGCGCCACCTCGTGCACCTGGCCCGTCAGGGTGCGGTGCCGCCCGCGCGGCAGCGCGTCGGCCACCGCCCGCGCCGCCACCCGCATCGGCGGCGGACTCGCGCCCCCGTCCACGACCATCACCCGCGCCGTGATCCGCGCGAGCCGTTCCGTGGGCACCGGACCCGGGCCCATCACGGCGTTGTCGTACGCGAGGGTGTGGGCCAGCGTCGTCATGCTCTGCCACATCGCCGCCCGGCGCATCTCCGCCAGCACGTCGGGGGGCACCCCGACCACCGACAGGAACAGTTCCACGGCCTTGTCCCGCTGTCCCCGCGACAGCAGGTCGTCGAGCCGTGCCGTGTAGGCCGCGTTCTCCGTGACATCGGCCGGACCGGCGTCGTACGGAGGCTCGTACACGGCGAGTTGGGTGATCGGCAGCCCCGTGGCAGCCGCCTCCAGCGCCAGGGCGGCGCCCGAGGACATGCCGTACAGGGAGGCGCTGCCGCCCACCTCCGTAAGGAGGGCGGCGATGTCCTCCACCTCGCGATCCACCGCGTACGGCGCCGTGTCGCCGCTGCGGCCGCGCCCCCGCCGGTCATAGGTGATCACGCTGAAGCGGGGTGCGAGGAGCGCCGCCAGCGGTGCTTCCGCCTCCGCCGTACTGAACGCCCCTCCCACCATGATCACCGGAGGCCCGTCGCCGCCCGTACGCCGGTACGCGATGAGGGTGCCGTCACCCGACTTCGCCCTGCCCACTTGTTCCATACGCTTATGGACCGGTGGGCTCACCGGAACTCATCGGCGGTGAGTGGTATTTGGAGGAGTTCTTTTTCCGGGCCGTCCGTGGCCCGTCCGACGGCCCGTCCGACCGCCCGTCCGACGGTCTCCTCCGGGCATCGCTCCGGGGCGGCCCGCTCAGCTCGCGACGAGCTCTGTCTCGTAGAAGCAGAAGTGGTCCTTGATCCCGGCGACTTCGTCCTTCGGCTCGGGATACGCCCAGACCAGGTCGGGCGCGTCGGGCAGCGACCAGTAGGAGGCGTCGCCCTTGAACGGGCAGTGGGTCGTGGTGTCCGACGGCTTCAACAGCTCCGTACGCACGTCCTCCGGCGGCAGGTAGTAACGGACGGGCAGCCCGGTCTCGCGCAGCAGAAGCGGCCGGCTGCTCTCCGCGACGACCTGTCCGCCGCGTACGACCCGTACGTGCTCCGTGCCCTGTTCGACAGTGATGGTGTGGCCCTTGGCCATGGCGATCGGCTCCTTCGGTGAACTCGGTCCCACTTCTTCCGCGGTCCCTTCTACCGTCAGCAACGGCCGACCACGCCCTCTTCCCGAAGAGGTCACCCGGATACCGTGGAGCCATGAACATCTGTGTCTTCCTCTCCGCCGCCGAGCTCGACGAGTGCTACACCCGCCCCGCCCGCGAGTTCGCCGAGCTCCTCGGCAAGGGTGGCCACACGCTCGTCTGGGGTGGTTCGGACGTCGGGCTGATGAAGGTCGTCGCCGACGGGGTGGAGGAGGCGGGCGGGCGTCTCGTGGGGGTCTCCGTCGGCTTCCTGGGCGCCACGGTGCGGGCGCGGGCCGACGAGATGGTGATCGCCGGGGACCTCGCCGAGCGCAAGGCGCTGCTGCTCGCCAAGTCCGACGCCGTCGTGATCATGGTCGGCGGTACGGGCACGCTGGACGAGGCGACCGAGATCCTCGAACTGAAGAAGCACGGACTGCACGACAAGCCCGTGGTGCTGCTCAACACGGCGGGCTTCTACGACGGCCTCAAGGAGCAGTTCAGCCGGATGGACAGGGAGGGCTTCCTCCCCCTGCCCCTCACCGACCTGGTCTTCTTCGCGGAGGACGCCGTGGGCGCCCTCGCCTATCTGGAGGAGTCCGCCGGGGTGCGCTGACCCGCCGCCGGTGACCCCGGCGGGACGGCGGCGGGACCGTACGGCCGTGCCACGGGGTGATGCGAACATGACCCCATGGCTACCCATCTGATCACCGGCGCGGGCTCCGGCATCGGCGCCGCTGTCGCGCGCCGACTGCACGAGCGCGGCGACGACCTGCTGCTCTTCGCCCGCGACGCCGGCCGCGGCAAGGAACTCGCCGCGGCCTACCCCGGCGCCCGTACGCTCGTCGGCGACCTCGCGACCCCCGACCGGCTCTCCTGGGCGCTGTCCCACCAGACGCTCCCCGACCGGCTGGACTCGCTCCTGCACATCGCGGGGATCGTCGACCTCGGCCCCGTCGGCGAGCTGACCCCCAAGGCGTGGACCGGCCAGCTGAACGTGAATCTCGTCGCGCCCGCGGAACTGACCCGCCTCTTCCTGCCCCAACTGCGCGCCGCACAAGGCCAGGTGATCTTCGTCAACTCGGGCGCCGGTCTGACCGCCCACGCCGAGTGGGGCGCGTACGCCGCCTCCAAGCACGGCCTGAAGGCGCTCGCCGACGCCCTCCGTCAGGAGGAGCGGCCGAACGGCCTGCGCGTCGCCTCGGTCTATCCGGGCCGTACGGCCACCCCCATGCAGATCAAGGTGCACGGGCAGGAGGGCAAGGAGTACGACGCCGCCCTCTGGATGGACCCCGAGTCGGTCGCGACGACGATCCTCACCGCCCTGGACCTGCCGCGCGACGCGGAGATCAACGACCTGACGGTACGGCCGGGACGATGACCGGGACCATGAGTGACAGCGGGACCGGCACCCCGGCGAAGCCCCTGTGGGGCGCCGCCACCGGCGTCGGGTCGATGCCGGGCGATGACGCGCGCGAGACGGCCAAGGGCGTCGCCGGCACCTTCGAGGACTTTCCGCACCTCCCCGAACTGCCCGCGCGCGGCCCCGGCGCCGACATGATCGGGCGGACCGCCGGGATGCTCGTCGAGGTCTTCGCCCGCGTGGAGCCCAGCGGCTGGCGGATCGGCGACCGCCCCGGCCGCGACACCCGGCGGTCCTGGTCCTGGCTGGGCGAGGACCTGGACGCCCTCGAAGAGTTCACCCAGGGGTACGAGGGCCCGCTCAAGATCCAGGTGACCGGCCCGTGGACGCTCGCAGCCGCGCTGGAGCTGCGCAACGGCGAGTCGGCGCTCAGCGACCCCGGAGCCTGCCGCGACCTGACCGGATCCCTGGTGGAGGGAGTGACGGCGCACCTCGCGGACGTACGGCGCAGGGTGCCCGGCGCCACGCCGGTGCTCCAGCTCGACGAACCGTCCCTCACCGCCGTACTGCGCGGGCAGATCAGGACGGCCAGCGGATACCGCACCCACCGGGCGGTGGACCGGCAGGTCGTCGAGGACGCGCTGCGCCAGGTGATGCGGGCGAACGACGGACCCGCGGTGGTCCACTCCTGCGCCCCGGACGTGCCGTTCGCGCTACTGCGCCGTGCGGAGGCGGCGGCCGTGTCGTTCGACTTCTCGCTGCTCACCGAGCGTGACGAGGACACGATCGGCGAGGCGGTGGAGGGCGGCGTGAAACTCTTCGCCGGGGTCGTGCCGGGCACGGACACCCCGTTGTCGGACCCGGGAGGTAGCGTCATGGGTATCAGAACGCTGTGGCGCAGGCTGGGGCTGGATCCGGGGATTCTGGCGGAGTCCGTGGTGATCACTCCGGCCTGCGGGCTCGCGGGTGCTTCGCCCGCGTATGCCCGTGCCGCGATGGCGCACTGTGTCAGGGCGGCGCGATCCCTCGCGGACAACCCTGAGTGACATCGAGAGATATGGGTCGCGCGGATCGCGGTGCTCGCGGTGACGCGGTGAAACGGGAGGACGAAACGGTGGCTGGCGAACAGCAGACGGCAGTGCCCGCGGAAGCGCGGGAGCGGCACGCGCACCTCGCCGAGCAGGTCGAGGAGCACCGGTTCCGCTATTACGTGAAGGACCAGCCGGTCGTCAGCGACGGCGAGTTCGACAAGCTGCTGCGTGCCCTGGAGGCGCTGGAGGAGCGGTATTCGGAGCTGCGCACGCCCGACTCGCCGACCCAGAAGGTCGCGGGGGCGTACGAGACGGAGTTCACCGCGGTCGAGCACCGCGAGCGCATGCTCTCCCTGGACAACGCGTTCGACGACGAGGAGCTGGCCGCCTGGTCGGAGCGGGTCGCCAGGGATGTGGGCGCCCCGGGTTTCCACTTCCTGTGCGAGCTGAAGGTGGACGGGCTCGCCGTCAATCTCACCTACGAGCAGGGCAGGCTGACGTGCGCCGCGACCCGTGGGGACGGTCATACGGGCGAGGACATCACGCCCAACGTCCGTACGATCGCGGAGATCCCGCACCGGCTGAAGGGCGACCGCGTTCCGGAGCTGGTCGAGATCCGCGGCGAGGTCTTCTTCCCCATGGAGGGCTTCCAGGAGCTCAACGCCCGGCTGGTCGAGGCCGGTGACAAACCGTTCGCCAATCCGCGCAACGCGGCGGCGGGTTCGCTGCGCCAGAAGGACCCCAAGATCACGGCATCGCGCCCGCTGCACATGGTGGTGCACGGCATCGGCGCGCGAGCGGGCTTCGACATCGACCGCCTCTCGCACGCCTACGAGCTGCTGGAGGAGTGGGGCCTGCCGACGGCCCAGCACAACAAGGTGGTCGAAGACCTCGCCGGCGTACGGGAGTTCATCACCTACTTCGGCGAGAACCGCCACTCGGTGCGGCACGAGATCGACGGCGTCGTGGTGAAGCTGGACGAGATCGCCCTCCAGGGGAGACTCGGCTCGACCTCCCGCGCCCCGCGCTGGGCGATCGCCTGGAAGTACGCGCCGGAGGAGGTCAACACCAAGCTGATCGACATCCGGGTCGGTGTCGGACGCACCGGCCGGGTCACTCCGTACGCGGTGGTCGACCCGGTCCGGGTCGCCGGCTCCGAGGTCGAGTTCGCCACCCTCCACAACCAGGACGTGGTGAAGGCCAAGGGTGTCCTCATCGGTGACACGGTCGTGCTGCGCAAGGCGGGCGACGTCATCCCGGAGATCCTCGGCCCGGTCGCCGACCTGCGGGACGGCAGTGAGCGCGAGTTCGAGATGCCGGCCGTCTGCCCCGACTGCGGCACCGAACTCCAGGCCATGAAGGAGGGCGACATCGACCTCCGCTGCCCCAACGCCCGCTCCTGCCCGGCCCAGTTGCGCGAGCGGCTGTTCTATCTCGGCGGCCGCAAGTGCCTCGACATCGAGAACTTCGGATATGTGGCCGCCGCCGCGCTCACCAACCCGCTGGAGCCACCGACACCCCCGCTGCTCAACGAGGGCGACCTCTTCAGCCTCACCATCGATCAACTGCTGCCCATCAAGGCGTATGTGCTCGACTCGGACACCGGCCTGCCCAAGCGCGACCCGGAGACCGGCGAGGAGAAGATCGCCACCGTCTTCGCCAACCAGGAGGGCCAGCCGAGGAAGAACGCGCTGGCGATGCTGGAGCACATCGCGGCGGCCAAGCAGCGCCCCCTCGCCCGCTTCATCGCGGCGCTCTCCATCCGGCACGTGGGGCCGGTCGCCTCGGTCGCGCTGGCCAGGGAGTTCCGGTCCATCGACCGGATCGAGCAGGCCACCGAGGAGGAGCTGGCGGCCGTCGAGGGCGTCGGTCCGACCATCGCCGCCTCGCTCAAGCAGTGGTTCGAGGTGGACTGGCACCGCGAGATCCTGCGTAAGTGGCGGGAGGCCGGGGTCCGGATGGAGGACGAGGGCGCGGACGAGGACCAGGGACCGCGCCCGCTGGCGGGCCTCACCGTGGTCGTAACGGGCACTCTTGAGAATCACACCAGGGATGGCGCGAAAGAGGCGCTCCAGACGCTCGGAGCGAAGGTGACCGGCGCGGTGTCGAAGAAGACCGCCTTCGTGGTGGTCGGTGACAACCCGGGCTCCAAGTTCGACAAGGCGATGCAGCTGAAGGTGCCGGTGCTCGACGAGGCCGGGTTCGCCGTGCTGCTCGCGGAGGGTCCCGAAGCGGCGCGAGAGGCCGCTGTACAGGCGCCGGAGGCGGCTGAGGAGGAGGCGGGGGAACCGGCCAAGGACGTCCCGAAAATGGCTGACGGAGCGTCTGGAGAGAGCGCGACGGAGTGACCGAACGGGCACAACGAGCCCTCATAGGTCACCCGTTCGGCGCATACCAGATGGATAAGGAAGGGCGGGTTGCATTCGGGCAACAGCGGTAGAGCGCTGCCCGCCGACGCCGTTCGCGGCCTACTGTTGAGGGGTACGCCTGTCGTGCACGGCTGCGTGTGGGAAATCAGTCGTGGTGGCATGACAACGTGCCATCGCGTGATAACGGCACTGCCGGCTGTGAGAGGGACGGGAATGAAACCGACCGAGAGCGCCGCCCCGGTCTCACGCCCGCGCGGATTCGCGGGACTTGGAGGCATGTCGGCCCAAGTGCCCCTCGTCGTGGTGGGCGTCGCCGCCGTCGTGCTGGCACTGGGCATCTTCCAGGAAGTGCGGGGCGCCCGGGCGCTCTTCCCGGACGGCACCACGGGCTGGTCGCTCGCCGTGCTCACCGGCATCGTCGTGGGCCATCTCGTCGCGCTCGGCCGCGACCGCTGGTGGGGCGGCACGGGCTCCGGCGCCGCCCTCACCCTCGCGGTGCTGCTCCTGTACGGCTGGGTCGCCGCCGGACTGGTCAGCCTCGCCGTCGTGGTGCTCGTCGGCATCGCCCGCAGACACCGCTGGCGCCAGGGCGCGCTGCACGGCGCCGTGGACATCCTCGGCATCGGGGCGGCGGCGCTGGTCCTGCTCGCCTTCGGCGACGTACCGACGGTCGCCAAGCCCTCACAGGCCCTCCACTGGGGGATCGGCACCGTCCCCGAGATCGTGCTGGCCGCCGGGGCGTATCTGTTGGTGACCCGGCTGCTCCTGTGGTATTCACAGGCCGCACAGGGCGGCGGTCTGCCGACCGTCGCCCGCACGGCGCTGCTGCGGCAGTGCCTGCTGGCCGTCGCACTGCTCGGTATCACCCCCCTGATCTGCGTCGTCGCCGTGTCCCGGCCGGTGGTGCTGCCCCTGTTCGCCGTCCCGCTGATCGCCCTCGACTCCACACTCTGGATCGCCAGGGCACGGGCCGAGGAGCAGCTGCGCGACCCCCTGACGGGGCTGCCCAACCGGCAGTGGCTCCTTGAGCGGACGTGGACGGCGCTGGAGGAGGCCAAGACCCTCGGCGCGCGCTCCGCCCTGGTCCTGATCGACCTCGACCGGTTCCGCTCCGTCAACGACACACTCGGCCATCTCGCGGGCGACAGACTGCTGTTGCAGATCGCGGAGCGGCTCAAGCTGGCCCTGCCGCGCGGGGCGGAGGCCGCGCGGCTCGGTGGCGACGAGTTCGCCGTACTGCTGCCGCTCGTCGACTCCATCACCAGCGCGCAGCGCGTGGCCCGCCATCTCGCGGCCGAGCTGTCCTCGCCGCTCGATCTGGACGGCCTGACGCTCGTCCTGGAGGCGAGCGCCGGTGTGGCGGTCCATCCCGAGCACGCGGTGGACGCGGAAGGGCTGCTCCAGCGTGCCGACGTCGCGATGTACCAGGCCAAGCGGGACCGTACGGGCGTGGAGGTGTACGAGTCCAAGCGGGACTCCAACACCCCCGACCGGCTCGGTCTGTTGGGCGATCTGCGGCGCGCGCTCGACGCGGGCGACGTGGAGCTGCACTACCAGCCCAAGGTCCGCTTCGACGGCCAGGTCGTCGGCCTGGAGGCGCTCGTACGGTGGGTGCATCCGGACCGGGGAAGAGTGCCCCCGGACGAGTTCATCGCGATCGCCGAGTCCTCGGGCCTGATGCCGCATCTCACCGAGTACGTACTGGAATCGGCGCTCGGCCAGGTCGCCCGCTGGCGGGCCCAGGGCCTGTTCGTGCCGGTCGCCGTCAATGTCTCGCCGCGTGACGTCCACACCCCCGGGTTCGCCGGCGCGGTCGCCGCGCGGCTCGCCCGGCACGGTGTCCCGGCCGGCGCGCTCCAACTGGAGATAACCGAGCACGTCCTGCTGGAGGACCCGCAGCGCGCCGCCGACACCCTGGCCGGTCTGACGGGACACGGCGTGAAAATGTCCCTCGACGACTTCGGCACGGGCTACTCGTCGCTGGTCCATCTGCGCCGCCTGCCGGTGAGTGAACTGAAGATCGACCGTTCGTTCGTGGCCCGCCTCGCCATCGACAACGAGGACGCGGAGATCGTCCGCTGCACGATCGACCTGGCGCACTCGCTGGGGCTGGTGGTCGTCGCCGAGGGCGTCGAGGACGACGAGACGTGGGAGCGCCTGCGCGACCTGGGCTGCGACGCCGTCCAGGGCTGGCTCGTCGCCGCCGCGATGCCCCCGCACGAGGCGACGTCCTGGCTGCTCGCCCGCGGCAAGACGGGCTGGCACCGCCCGCCGCGCACACCGGCCCTGGAGCCGCCGCGCACCGACGCGTCGGGCCCACCCAGCCGCGTGGTCCAGTAGCCGGCGCCGGCACCCCTGCCGGGGCCGGGATCGGGACCCGGGCCGGGGCCGGATCATGGACGCGGGAAACCGTTTCGTTGGCACGGTGCCGCGCCCCATAGGATTGGGTCAAAATCCCGACACCCACCCAGAGGATCGCTGCATGCCTGGCATCACGCGCGAGGAGGTCGCCCACCTCGCACGGCTGGCGCGTCTGGAGCTGAAGGGCGAAGAGCTCGATCACTTCGCCGGTCAGCTCGACGACATCATCGGCGCGGTCGCCCGCGTATCCGAGGTCGCCGACCAAGACGTTCCGCCGACCTCCCACCCGCTGCCGCTGACCAACGTCATGCGCGCGGACGAGGTACGCCCGTCGCTCACCCCCGAGCAGGCGCTCTCCGGCGCCCCGGCCCAGGAGCAGCAGCGTTTCAAGGTGCCGCAGATCCTGGGGGAGGACTAACAGCCATGACGGACATCAAGACCGACATCATCCGGCTCACCGCCGCCGAGATCGCCGAGAAGATCGCCTCCGGCGAGCTGACGGCCGTCGAGGTCACCGAGGCCCACCTCGCCCGTATCGAGGCCGTCGACGAGAAGGTCCACGCCTTCCTGCACGTCGACCGTGAGGGCGCCCTCGCGCAGGCCCGCGCCGTCGACGAGCAGAAGGCCCGGGGCGAGAAGCTCGGCCCGCTCGCCGGCGTCCCCCTCGCGCTGAAGGACATCTTCACCACCGAGGGCATCCCCACCACCGTCGGCTCCAAGATCCTCGAAGGCTGGATCCCGCCGTACGACGCGACGGTCACCCGGCGCCTCAAGGCGGCCGGCGTGATCATCCTCGGCAAGACCAACATGGACGAGTTCGCCATGGGGTCGTCGACGGAGAACAGCGCGTACGGCCCCACGGGCAACCCCTGGGACCTCACCCGCATCCCCGGCGGCTCCGGCGGCGGCTCGTCGGCCTCCCTCGCGGCGTACGAGGCGCCGCTCGCCATCGGTACGGACACCGGCGGTTCCATCCGCCAGCCCGCGTCCGTCACCGGCACGGTCGGCGTCAAGCCCACCTACGGCGGCGTCTCCCGCTACGGCATGGTCGCCTTCTCGTCCTCGCTCGACCAGGGCGGCCCGTGCGCCCGTACGGTCCTGGACGCGGCCCTCCTCCACGAGGTCATCGGCGGGCACGACCCGCTCGACTCGACCTCCATCGACGCCCCCGTCCCGCCGGTGGTCGAGGCCGCGCGCAACGGCACCGTCGCCGGTATGCGCGTCGGCGTCGTCCGGCAGTTCTCCGGCGAGCACTACCAGGCCGGCGTCATGCAGCGGTTCGCCGAATCCGTCGACCTCCTCAAGGAGCTCGGCGCGGAAGTGGTCGAGCTGGACTGCCCGTCCTTCGACCTCGGCCTCTCGGCGTACTACCTGATTGCCCCCTCCGAGTGCTCCTCCAACCTCGCGCGCTTCGACGCCATGCGCTACGGCATGCGGGTGGGCGACGACGGCACCCGTTCGGCCGAGGACGTCACCGCCCTCACCCGTGAGGCGGGCTTCGGCGACGAGGTCAAGCGGCGCATCATGCTCGGTACGTACGCGCTCAGCTCCGGCTACTACGACGCGTACTACGGCTCCGCGCAGAAGGTCCGCACGCTCATCGTGCGGGACTTCGAGAAGGCCTTCGAGCAGGTGGACGTGATCGTCTCGCCCACCACGCCCACCACCGCCTTCCCGATCGGTGAACGCGCCGACGACCCGATGGCGATGTACCTTTCCGATCTGTGCACCATCCCGACCAACCTGGCCGGAAACGCCGCCATGTCGCTGCCCTGCGGCCTGGCGCCGGAGGACGGTCTGCCGGTCGGACTGCAGATCATCGCCCCCGCGATGAAGGACGACCGTCTCTACCGGGTAGGCGCAGCGGTCGAGGCGGCCTTCGTGGAACGCTGGGGTCACCCGCTGTTGGAGGAGGCACCGTCGCTATGAGCGCAATGACCAAGAAGGCCAAGGGCTTCAAGAAGTCGAAGTCCGGCATGTACCTGTCGATCGGCACGACCGCTTTCGGAGCGGTCAGCGTCATCAAGCAGGCCAGGATGGCCCGCGAGGACAACGACACGCTGCGGCTGATCGACGCCGCCGTCTCCGCCGCCGCCATCGTCACCGGCATCGCCCTGCTCTACCGCGAGCTGAGGCGGCTGGGCGACGACGACGTCCTGCTGGGCTGAGCCCGCAGAGAGGGAAAGTTTCACCGTGACCGTCACTGAACACGTGTCGCTCGTCCCGTACGAGGACGCACTCGCGACGTACGACCCCGTCATGGGCCTGGAGGTCCATGTCGAACTCGGCACCAGAACGAAGATGTTCTGCGGCTGCTCCACCGAGCTGGGCGCCGACCCCAACTCGCAGACCTGTCCCACCTGTCTCGGCATGCCGGGGGCGCTTCCGGTCGTCAACGCGATCGGCGTCGAGTCCGCCGTCAAGATCGGTCTCGCGCTGAACTGCGAGATCGCGCAGTGGTGCCGGTTCGCCCGGAAGAACTACTTCTACCCGGACATGCCGAAGAACTTCCAGACCTCCCAGTACGACGAGCCGATCGCCTTCAACGGCTATCTGGACGTCCAGCTGGAGGACGGCGAGATCTTCCGGGTGGAGATCGAGCGCGCCCACATGGAGGAGGACACCGGCAAGTCGCTGCACGTCGGCGGCGCCACCGGCCGTATCCACGGCGCGTCCCACTCCCTGCTGGACTACAACCGTGCCGGCATCCCGCTCATCGAGATCGTCACCAAGCCGATCGAGGGCGCCGGGGCGCGTGCGCCGGAGGTCGCGAAGGCGTACGTCGCGGAGCTGCGCGAGCTGATCAAGGCGCTGGACGTCTCCGAGGCCCGCATGGAGCAGGGTCAGCTGCGCTGCGACGTCAACCTGTCGCTGCGCCCGCACGGCCGGAGCAAGTTCGGCACCCGCTCGGAGACGAAGAACGTCAACTCCCTGCGCAGCGTGGAGCGGGCGGCACGCTACGAGATCCAGCGGCACGCCGCTGTCCTCAACGGCGGCGGCACGATCATCCAGGAGACCCGCCACTTCCACGAGGAGGACGGTTCCACGACGTCCGGCCGCGTGAAGGAGGAGGCGGAGGACTACCGGTACTTCCCCGAGCCCGACCTCGTCCCGATCGCGCCCGCGCGCGCGTGGGTGGAGGAACTGCGCGGCGGACTGCCGGAGCTGCCCCGGCTGCGCCGTAAGCGGCTGCGCGAGGAGTGGGGCGTCTCGGAGCACGACATGCAGTCGATGCTCAACGCGGGCGCGGTCGAACTGATCACCGCCACGATCGACGCGGGCGCCCCCGCCGACCAGGCACGCAAGTGGTGGATGGGCGAGCTGGCGCGCAGCGCGAACGAGACGTCCACGGACCTCGCGGCGCTCCCGATCACCCCGGCGCAGGTAGCCAGGGTGGCCGAGCTGGTCGCCGCCGGCGAGCTCAACGACAAGCTGGCCCGCCAGGTCCTGGAGGGCGTCCTCGCGGGCGAGGGCGACCCGGACACCGTCGTCGAGAAGCGCGGCCTGAAGGTCGTCTCCGACGAGGGCGCGCTGGGTACGGCGGTGGACGAGGCGATCGCCGCGAACCCGGCGATCGCGGACAAGATCCGCGCGGGCAAGGTCGCGGCGGCGGGCGCGCTGGTGGGAGCGGTCATGAAGGCCACCCGCGGGCAGGCGGACGCGGCACGCGTACGGGAACTGATCCTGGAACGCCTGGGCGCGGAGGGCTGAGACGGGGCCGGTGGGGCCGAGCCACGATCCCGTGGCCGGTGCCCACCGGCTGTGTCCTCGATCGCCGGACGGCCGCACCCGCGGCCCGTCCGGCGACAGGGGACGGGCGCGGCCCACGAGCCGCGCCCGCGGCGCCGGGGCCCCTGACCGGCCCGGCGGGGGCGTTGCGGGCCGGAGCCACACGCGGGCCGTAGGTTGGGCGGGCGTCGCGCCCGGTGCGCGACAGGTGTGAATGTCCCGTCCGCCCACCAGCACTCAGGCGCCGCCCGTGAACAGCCTCGTCGCCGAGATCGTGTCCGTCGGGTTGCTCCTCGGCGTACTCGCCTTCGCCGTCGCGCGGCCGAGAGGTCTGCCCGAAGCCGTCGCCGCCCTTCCCGCCGCCGGGCTCGTCGTCGTACTCGGCGCGGTGTCGCCCGCCGACGCGTGGGAGCAGACGCACACACTCCTGCCCGTCGTCGGGTTCCTCGCCGCGATCCTGGTGCTCGCCCAACTCTGCGACGACGACGGCCTGTTCGACGCCGCCGGCGACCTCGTCGCCCGTTTCTGCGGCGGGCACCCGCGCCGCCTGCTCGGCGGCGTGTTCGGCGTCGCGGCCGTCACCACCGCCGTACTCAGCCTCGACGCCACCGTCGTCCTCCTGACGCCCGTCGTCTTCGTGACCGCGAGCCGCGTCGGAGCCCACCCCCGCCCGCATGTCTACGCCTGCACCCACCTCGCGAACTCGGCGTCGTTGCTGCTCCCCGTCTCCAACCTCACCAACCTCCTCGCGTTCACCGCGAGTGGCCTGTCCTTCACCCGGTTCGCGGTGCTCATGGCGCTCCCGTGGCTGGCCGCGATCGCCGTCGAGTACGTCGTGCTGCGCCGCTTCTTCGCCGCCGACCTGGCCGTCGGGGCGCACCCTCCCAAAGAGGCCGAGCCGCGCACCGTACCGACGTTCACGCTCGTCGTCCTCGGCCTGACACTCGTCGGGTTCGCCGCCACCTCCCTGATCGGCGTCGAACCGCTCTGGGCGGCCTTCGTCGGTACGGCCGTCCTCGCCGCCCGCGCGCTGCGGCGGCGACGCACCACGCTTCCCGCGCTCTTCCGCGCCGCGTCCCCGCTCTTCTGCCTCTTCGTGCTCGCGCTGGGCATCGTCGTCAAGGCCGTCGTCGACAACGGCCTCGACACCGGGATCAGCCGGATCCTGCCGGGCGGCGAATCCCTCACCACCCTGCTCGCGATCGCCGCCGTCGCCGCACTCCTGGCCAATCTGATCAACAACCTGCCCGCGATCCTCGCGCTGCTGCCCGTCGTCGCGCCGGCGGGTCCGGGCCCCGTACTCGCCGCGCTCATCGGGGTGAATCTGGGGCCCAACCTCACCTACGTCGGTTCGCTCGCCACCCTCCTCTGGCGCCGTGTCCTGCACGAACACGACTCCGCGCCTTCGCTCGGGCAGTTCACCCGGCTCGGTCTGCTCACCGTGCCCGCGACGCTGATCGCTTCGACCGTTGCCCTGTGGGGCACGCTCCAGTTGTGAGTGACGTGAAGACAACCGCCCTCGTGTGGATCAGCCCGTCAACCTGGCCCGCCTGCGTCGACGCGGCGCGTGACAGGGCCCCCGACGACCATGTCGTCCTGCTGCACGTCGGCGACGACCGGATCGCCGCCGAGGCGCACCGCGCCTACGCGGGGCTCCTCGGTCGTGGCCACGGACCCGAACGCGACCCGGGCAGCAGGCTGGAGGCGCTGTCCGGCGCGGCGGGCGCCGACCTCCTGGAGAAGGCGGCACACCGGCTCGGCCGGCCCTGCGAACTGCTCGACCGGCACGGCCGTCCTCAGGAAGAGGTCATCCGCGCGGCGGCCGACGTGGACCTGCTGATCTGCGCGCGCGACGGCGACCCCGACAGACCGGGCCCGCACAGCCTCGGCCCGGAGTCCCGCTTCGTGGTCGACCACGCGCCGTGCCCGGTCCTGCTGGTGTGGCCGCACCGGGGCTGAGCGGCGGAATCGAGCGGCGGCGCCGAGCGCGCCGGTGCGACAATCCCCGCATGAACGCAGGGAGCAGGGACGAGCTTCTGGCCGAAGCCGTCGAACTGCGCACACACGGCGAAGCGGAACAGGCCCGGGAACGGCTGGTGGCCCTCGCCGACCGCTGCCCCGAAGACGCCGTGGTCGCCTATCAGACCGCCTGGACCCACGACGCCCTCGGGCTGGAGGCGGAGGCCGTCGCCTACTACGAAAGCGCGTTGGCCGGAACGGGCCTCTCGGCGGAGGACCGGCTCGGCGCACTGGTCGGTCTCGGCAGTACGTTCCGGATCCTCGGCCGGTACGAGCAGGCCGTCGAGACGCTGCGGGGCGGGCTGGTGGAGTTTCCGGACGACGGCGCCCTGCGGACCTTCCTCGCGATGGCGCTGTTCAACACCGAGCAGCACGACGACGCGATGCGGATCCTGCTGGAGCTGCTGGCCACGACCAGCGAGGACCCGCGGGTCCGGTCCTACCGGCGCGCGATCGGCCACTACGCCAAGGACCTGCGCGAGGTCGTGGGACAGCGGCCCTGAGTGCGCACCGCTGCGGGGCGCCCCCGACCCGGGCGGCGCGGCGCCTCCGGCTCCACTGCCGTCGCCCCCTTCGCCCCTTCGCACACCGCCTCCGTACGGACGACGCCCGACCTGGAGCGCCCGCGGCGTGCCGGGGACATCCCGTCGGAGACCGTCCGCGAGGAACTGCTGGGGCTCGGCCACCGGCCGGACGACCTCAAGGTCCGGCCGATGTACGCGCGGGGATCGGGCCCCGGCTACGGGTACAGGTCCCGGCCGTACGTCGCGGGGTCGTCCAGCGCCTCCAGGACGAGGTCGGCGAGGTCCCCGTAGGTCGTACGGGGCGCGAGGCCCCGGTGCGGCGTGAAGGAGCGGGGACGGTTACCGCGTGCGGGCCCGTGGTGCAGGACCCCGGACCGTACGACCGTCCACTCCAGGCCACTGGTGAGGACGACCGCGTCCTGGGCCTCCCGCTCCCGCAGGAGGGGGCGGGCCGTCGCGCGGTAGAGGGCGGCGACGGTACGGCCCGAGAGACCGCGTACGTGGGAGCCGTATCCGGCCTCCGAGACGACGATCAGCCGCCGTACGGCCAGCTTCCGCATCGCGTCCACGACGAGTTCGGTGCCGCGTGAGTACAGAGGCGTCGTCCGGTTGCCCTTGAGGCCGAAGGCGATCACCGCCGCGTCGGCGCCGGTGAGGGCGTCGGCCACGGCGCTCTCGTCGAAGGGGCTGCCGGTCACCACCCGGTCGACGGGGGCGTCGCCCAGCCGGGCCGGCTCCCGCACCTGTGCGGTGGTGCGGTGCCCGGCGCGCGCGGCGGAGGCGAGGAAGGCTTGTCCGGTACGCCCGGTGGCGCCGAACACGGTGACATTCATGGGCAGGCTGTCCCTGTCGTATTCACGGGTTCATAGGTTCACGGGCTCACGGGTCTCACCATCGGTGGCGCCCGCGCGGAGCCCGCGAGGCAGACAGGGCCCAGCTTGCGCCACGCGGCGTCCGACCGCCACGGATCCGCCCGGACTCGCGGGTCCGGCACGCGCGCGTGGGCGGCCCGGACAGGGGCGACTCTCGGACGTTCATCGCCGGGCCGCCCCTGGGTCTTCCCGCCGCCACCTACGGTGACTAACTTCCGGGCCGTACCACTTGACTTGGGAGGATCTCTTGGCCACCGACATTTCACGGCGACGGCTCTTCGCGCTCGGCGGTGGCGCCGTGGGCGCCGCCGCGGCGGGCTCCGTACTGCCGCCGTCCCTGCGGGCCGCCATCGCCGCCGAGGCGCCGGCCGGGGGACTGGACGCCGTCAGGCATGTCGTGGTGCTCATGCAGGAGAACCGGTCGTTCGACCACTACTTCGGCACGCTGCGCGGCGTACGGGGCTTCGGGGACCGCAACGCGGTCGAACTGCCCACCGGCCGCCCCGTGTTCGAACAGCCGCGCCCCGTCGGCGGCGGCACCGTCCTGCCGTTCCCCGTACGCGAGGCCGCCGAGGCGCAGAACAAGGACCTTCAGTACATAGGCGACCTCGACCACTCCTGGAGCGGCGGCGCCAAAGCGTGGAACAACGGCTGGATGGACGGCTGGGTCTCCGCCAAGACCGCCGCCACCATGGCGTACTACGACCGCGCCGACATCCCGCTGCACTACGAGCTGGCCGACACCTTCACCGTCTGCGACGCCTACCACTCGTCCATCCACACCTCGACCAGCCCCAACCGCAACCACCTGTGGAGCGGCTGGACCGGCTACGAGGCGGACGGGCGGCGCGCCGTCGGGAACGACGCGTACGCCGAGGGCACCCATCCCGGCTACGCGTGGCCGACGTACGCCGAGCGGCTGGAGAAGGCCGGGCGGAGCTGGAAGACGTACACGGAGTGGGAGAACTTCACCGACAACAACATCGAGTTCTTCACCTCCTTCAAGAAGATCGCGCACAAGGCGCTCGCTACGGCGCGAGGACTCGAAGGCGCCGGCGACTTCACGTACATGGAGGCCTTCTACGCCGCGGTGCGCGAGACCGACGACACCGCCGTACGGGACCGGCTCCTCGCCGCGCTGGAGGAGGGCGTCGCGACCCTCACCGCCCGCGAGAGGTCGCTCTTCGAGCGCGGCCTGCGGCGCGTCGAGTCCGGCACGCTCGCCGCGTCGTTCCGCGCCGACGTGGCGGCGGGCACGCTGCCCGAGGTGTCGTACCTGGTGCCGTCCGCCGCCGACTCCGAGCACCCCGGCGCGTCCTCGCCGGTCGCCAGCGCCGGCCTCGTCTACCAGGTGCTCGACGCGCTGGGCGCGCACCCGGACGTCTGGCGGCACACGGTCGTACTGATCAACTACGACGAGAACGACGGGTTCTTCGACCACGTCCCGCCCCCTGTGCCGCCCGTGGACGACCCCGACGAGCGCTGGGAGGGCCGCCCCACGGGGCTCGGCATCCGCGTGCCGCTGCTCGTCGTCTCGCCCTGGACCGTCGGTGGCTATGTCTGCTCGCAGGTCTTCGACCACACCTCGGTCGTCCGCTTCCTGGAGAAGTGGACCGGCGTGAAGGAGCCCAACATCACGCCGTGGCGGCGTGCCGTCAGCGGCGATCTGACGTCCGCCTTCGACTTCGGCCGGGGCCGGCCGAGCCCGGACGTCGAGCAGCCGGGGCCCGTCCCGTCGTTCACGGGGCGCTGGCGGCCGGTACCGCCGACCGTGCAGCGGATGCCGGTGCAGGAACCCGGTGCGCGGCCCGCCCGCCCGCTGCCGTACCAGCCGGACGCCTACGGCCGCCTCGTGGCCGGCCGCGCCGGGGCGCGCGCTCTCCGGCTCGAACTGCGCAACACAGGGCGGTCGAGTGCCCACTTCGCGCTCTATCCGTACGCCGGTGAGTTCGACGTCCCGCAGCACCGGGACGTAAGAGGCACCTCGCAATGGACGGTGCCGCTCACCGGCGACGCGTACCGCTTCACGATCACCGGACCCAACGGCTTCCGCCGCGAGTTCGCCGGCCCCGTCTCGGGCCGGGGCGCCGAGGTCACCTCGTCCGTCGACCACCACGACCGCGATCTGCATCTCACCCTCCGTAATGAGGGTGATCTGCCCGTCACCTTCACGGTGCGCTCGCTCGGGTACGCCGACGAGGCCGATCTCGGCGACTGGAAGCGCGAGTTCACGGTCAAGCCGGGGCGCAGCCGCCATGTCGTGCACTCGGCCGCCGACGCGCACGGGTGGTACGACATCGAGGTGACGGCGGGCCGGGGCTTCCGGCGGCGGCTGATGGGCCACATCGAGAACGGCAAGCCGAGCGTCTCCGGCTGAACCGGAACGCGTCGTTCCCATCGGATCGAACGCCAGGTCAACACTGTGTGAGGAACCCCACCAAACGGGCAAACGATCACGATTCGATGTCAGAGTTGGCTCTCCGGGACCACGCAGGGGAGCAGACCGTTGGCAGCAGTCGCGCGGTGGTGCGTCAGGCACCGGCTCCTGGTCGTCCTCCTGTGGCTGCTGGCCCTCGGTTCCACCGGCACCGCCGCCGTCGTCGCCGGGACGTCGTACTCCAACGACTACGAGGCTCCCGGCACCGAGTCCGGCCGCGCCGTCGA
This sequence comes from Streptomyces panacea, assembly GCF_040560175.1. Lineage (NCBI taxonomy): Bacteria > Bacillati > Actinomycetota > Actinomycetes > Kitasatosporales > Streptomycetaceae > Streptomyces > Streptomyces panacea. Next base: position 22,108 of record NZ_JARJHW010000048.1, on the reverse strand, counting down.
CCTCCTGAGGAGCGGCTTCCCCGAACGCGGCGGCGACAGCGACACGGTGGTCTGGCACACCGAACGCGGCTCCGTCCGCGCGGACGACATCGAACTGCGCATGGGCGTCACGCTCGGTGAGATCGCCAAGCTGCCCGGAGTGGCCGGCGTGATGAGCCCCTACGTCATCACCGACGGTGCGAAGGCGCCTCCCCACCCGTCCGGCCCCGACGACGGCGAGAGCGCCCGCCAGATCAGCGAGGACGGCCGCACCGCGTTCGCCGTCGTGACCTTCGAGCAGCAGGTCGACGACATCCCCGCAGCCCAGGCCCAGGCCGTCGTCGACACGGCGAAGAAGGCGGCCACCGGCGATCTCCAGGTGGAGCTCGGCGGCAGCGCCGTCGCCCTCACCGAAGGCACCACGGCGCACACGGCGGAGATCGTGGGCGTCGCCATCGCCGCCGTGGTCCTCTTCCTCGCCTTCGGCTCGCTCGCGGCCAGCCTGCTGCCCATCGCCACCGCGCTCGTGTCCGTCGGGACGGCGTACGCGGGCATCGCGCTCCTCGGCCACGTCATGACCGTGGCCGATTTCGCGCCCATGCTCGGTCTGCTCGTCGGGCTCGGCGTCGGCATCGACTACGCGCTGTTCATCGTCACCAGACACCGCAAGGGCCTCAAACAGGGCCTGACGGTCACCGAGGCCGCCACCGAGGCCGTCACCACCACGGGGCGCGCCGTCGTCTTCGCCGGCGCCACCGTCTGCATCGCGCTGCTCGGCATGCTGGTCCTGCGGCTGAGCTTCCTCAACGGCGTCGCGATCGCCGCCTCGCTCACCGTCGCGCTGACGGTCGCCGCGTCCGTGACGCTGCTGCCGGCCCTGCTGTCGTACACCGGCGGGCGCGCGCTGAGCCGCCGCGAGCGCGCCAGGCTCGCCGAACACGGCCCGCGGCCCGAGCTGCCCACCGGCTTCGCCGCCCGCTGGTCCGCCTTCGTGGAACGCCACCCCCGGCTGCTCGGCGCCGCGGCCGTGGTCGTGATGCTGGTGCTCGCCCTGCCCACGTTCTCGCTCCATCTGGGCACCTCCGACCAGGGCAACAACGCGGCGTCCAGCACCACCCGGCAGGCGTACGACCGGCTCGCCGAGGGCTTCGGCCCCGGCGTCAACGGCCCGCTGACCCTCGTCGCCGAGTTGGACGGCGCCGACGACCGGCTCGCGATGGACCAACTGCCGGACATGTTGCGCGAGTCGCAGGGCGTGGCCTCCGTCGGGCCGATCGTCTTCAGCGGCAGCGGCGACCGGGCCCTGCTCACCGTGGTCCCCAGGTCGGAGCCCCAGTCGAAGGACACCAGCGATCTCGTGGACCGCCTCCGTACCGAGGTGCTGCCCCGCGCGCAGGACGGCACCTCCCTGGAGGTCTCGGTCGGCGGAATCACCGCCGGCTACGACGACTTCGCCGAGATCGTCGTCGGCAAACTGCCGCTGTTCGTCGGTGTCGTCGTCGCCCTCGGCTGTCTGCTGCTCCTGCTCGCCTTCCGCTCCGTCGGCATCCCACTGAAGGCCGCGGTGATGAACATCGCCGCCGTCGCCTCGTCCTTCGGGATCGTCGTCGCGATCTTCCAGTGGGGATGGGGGAGCGAACTCCTCGGCCTCGGCAGTGCGGGCCCGATCGAGCCGTTCCTGCCCGTGATCATGGTCTCGGTCCTCTTCGGCCTCTCCATGGACTACCAGGTCTTCCTGGTCAGCCGGATGTACGAGGAGTGGCTGGCGACCGGCGACAACAAGCGGGCCGTGCGGGTCGGCCTCGCCGAGACCGGCCGCGTGATCAACTCGGCCGCCGTGATCATGATCTCGGTCTTCCTCGCCTTCGTCCTCAGCGGGGACCGCGTCATCGCGATGTTCGGCATCGGGCTGGCCGCCGCGGTCGCGCTGGACGCCTTCGTCCTCCGTACGCTCCTCGTGCCCGCCCTGATGCACCTGCTGGGCGGCGCCAACTGGTGGCTGCCGAAGGGGCTGGACCGCTGGCTGCCCCGCATCAGCGTCGAGGCGCCCGCCGACCGCCGTCCTACGTCTGGGAAGATCCCCGCGCGGCGCGACGAGCACGCGGGGCGTGTGGAGCGCGTACCGCGGTGAGTGGGCCGTACCTGAGCCGACCGGACCGAAGGAGTGCGATGTTCGCGATATCACTGGGTGACGACGGGGCGGAACTGAGACCGCTGGAGCCGTGGCAGGCCGATGAGTTCCTCGCCCACATGGACCGCGCGCGGGAACTGGTCGACCAGCACGTCGGGCTCGCCCGGGTCGTGGCCGACCTCGACTCGGCGCGGACGTTCCTCTCCAGATACGCCGAGAAGCAGGCCGCCGACGCCGGACGGATCTGCGGGATCTGGCTCGACGGCACCCTCGTCGGCGGCGTGATGTTCCGGCTCTTCGACGCGGCGGAGGGCACCTGCGAGGTCGGCTGCTGGCTCGAACCGGCGGCGACGGGGCGCGGCTTGGTGACCCGCGCGGTACGGGTGCTCATCGACTGGGCGGTGGACCGGCGCGGCATCCACCGCGTGGAGTGGGTGGTGTCCTCGGCCAACCTCCCGAGCGTCAGGACCGCCGAACGGCTCGGTCTGCGGCGCGACGGGGTGCTGCGGGGAGCCGGCTTCCACCACGGGCTTCGGCAGGACAACGAGATCTGGTCCGTACTCGCTCCCGAGTGGCGTGACCAGCGACGCGACACCGTTTGAGAAAACTCTCATGGATCTCTCATACGGGCCGCCTACCGTGCGGCGCATGAACCCCACGACCAAGCCAGAACAGCCCGCTGACGACAGCGGCGACAACGAGGCGGAGCGCGCCGTTCCGGCTGCTGCCGAGAAGAACGACGCGCCGGGCCCGAGCCTGGCCAAAGAGCCTGGGGACAGCCCCGAGGCGGGCGTCACCGAGGGCGTGAGCAAGGACGGCACGACCGGTGACGAGGGTGCCCACCGCGCCGACGGTGACGGCGCCGCCGCGGACGACGGGGACGACGGGGACCTGCTGGACGACGAACTGGACGGCGGATACACCCCGCCGCCCTCCAGCGGACTCGCCTCGGCCTCCGCGGCGCTCATCTCCGTGCTGCTCTCGCTCGTCGCGCTCATCGGCACCTGGTCCGGCAAGGTGATCTCCGAGCGCGAGACGCTCGTGGGCCAGATCGACCTCGGCCAGACCGGCACGGCGGAGCAGCAGATCTCCGAGATCTACGGCGACGCCTGGCACGCCATCGCGCTGACCAACGGCGTCTTCGCCGTGCTGGCGCTCGTCGCCGGCCTGGTGGCGTTCGGCCTGCCGCAGCGCAAGAGCTGGGTGCGTCCGTTCGCCGTGGCAGGTCTCGTGCTCGCCGGGCTCGGCCTGCTGATCTCCGTCGGCATGTACTTCGACGTCTTCGTGTCCCTGCCGGAGCCGCCCCCGGCCCAGGCGCCGCCCGTCGGCTGAGGCCGGCCGAGCACGACCTGGGCACCTGAAGACAGGGGGCCGGGCAGGGCCTTAGGCCCCTGCCCGGCCCCTGTCCGTCCGCCTAAGGCGCCCGCGCCGCGAAGATGCGGCACTCGCCCGATGCGGGCGCACCCCCTGGGCGACGAATGTCGAGGCATCGCAGGACGCCGACACACTTCGTGACAGGGGAACCGAGATGTTCGAGTACGAGACGCACCGGATGCGGGCGGCCGAGCTGATCCGTGAGGCCGACAACCGGCGGCTGATCCGCGAGGTCCGCAAGGCCCGCAAGGAGGCCGCCCGCAACGCCCGCGAGGGGCGGGTGAAATCGCTCCGCGGCCGGTTCGTGAGCGCGGCGTGACGGGCGTACAGAGATGGCCGCCCGCCCCGACCTCCTGAAGAGGTCGGATCCGCGGTCGCCGCATGTGCCATCGGTGCGTGCGGCGCCCGCGACAACGAGTGCCGCACTGTCGTACCCCTGTGCGATGCTCGGAGTTGTGGAGACCAAGTCAGTCAGTCCGGTGTTCGTCGGTCGCGACGGCGAGCTGACCGTACTGACCGACGCGCTCGCCCGCGCCGCCGCGGGCGAGCCACAGGCGCTGCTCGTCGGCGGTGAGGCGGGGGTCGGCAAGACCCGGCTCATCGAGGAGCTGATCTCGGTGGCCTGCCGCGACAGCGCGGTCGTCGCGGTCGGCGGCTGCGTGGAGATCGGCGGCGACGGACTGCCCTTCGCTCCCTTCTCCGCGGCCCTGCGCGGCCTGCGTCGGCTCCTGCCCGAGGAGATCGCCGCGGCCGCCGAGGGCCAGGAGGGCGAACTGGCCAGGATCCTGCCCGAGTTGGGCCCCTCGACGAGCGGCGCCCTCGGTGAGCACGGCACGGCCAGCCTCTTCGAGCTCACCGTCCGGCTGCTGGAGCGCGTCGCCGCCGACCGCACGGTCGTGCTCATCCTGGAGGACCTGCACTGGGCGGACGCCTCCACCCGCCACCTGCTCGCCTATCTGTTCCGTACGCTGCGCCGCGGCCGGCTCCTCGTCGTCGCCAGCTACCGCGCCGACGACATTCACCGCCGTCACCCGCTGCGCCCGCTCCTGGCGGAGCTGGACCGGCTGCGTACGGTCAGCAGGGTCGAGCTCTCCCGTTTCAGCCGCGCCGAGGTCCGGGGGCAACTGCGCGGCATCTTCGGGGACGAGCCGGCGCCGCAGCTCGTCGACGAGATCTTCGGGCGCTCCGACGGCAACGCGTTCTTCGTGGAGGAGCTGGCCGTCGCCGTCGAGTCCGGCTGCCGTTCGGGACTCACCGACTCGCTGCGCGATCTGCTCCTCGTCCGCGTCGAGACGCTGCCGGAGAACGCCCAGCGGGTGGTCCGGATCGTCGCCGAGGGCGGCGCCTCCGTGGAGTTCCCCCTGCTGCTGGCCGTCGCGCAGCTCTCCGAGGACGACCTGATCGAGGCGCTGCGCGCCGCCGTCGGCGCGAACATCCTCCTCACCACGGCGGACGGCGACGGCTACCGCTTCAGACACTCCCTCGTCCGCGAGGCCATCAGCGACGACCTGCTCCCCGGCGAACGCTCCCGGCTCAACCGCCGCCTCGCCGAAGCCCTGGAGGCCGACCCCTCTCTCGTACGGGGCGACGAGCGCACCACCCGTCTCGCCAGCTATTGGTACTACGCGCACGACGCGGCGAAAGCCCTGCCCGTCGTCCTGCTCGCCTCCGTCGAGGCCCGCCGGCGGTACGCCCACGCCGAGCAGCTGCGGCTGCTGGAGCGCGCCATGGAGCTGTGGGACGCCGCGCCCGAGGACGTACGGGCCTGCCTCAGGCCCCCGGACGACACCGAGGTCTACCCCCTCACCGCCGAAGGCGCGAGCGGCCCGCTGCGCTATCTCGACCTGCTGGCAGAGGCGACCGTCGCGGCGCGTTCCGGCGGCGACCGCGAGCGGGCCCTGGCGCTGTCCAAGAAGGCCATGCGGGTGCTGGAGAAGGCGGACGACCCGCTGCGCGCCGCCTGGTTCTGGACCCAGCGCTCACGGCTGGTGCAGGAGCTCACGCGCGGCGACGGCTGGGACGAACTGGCCACCGCGCAGGACCTGGTGCTCGGCCTGCCGCCCTCCGCCGTGCACGCCTCGGTCCTCTCCGACGTCGCGAGCTGGGGCGCCCTGCACCGGCCGGGGCCGAACAGCCTCGCCGCCGCCGACCGCGCCGTGGAGTACGCGCGCCTCGTCGGCGCGGAGAACATCGAACTGAACGCCAGACACACCCGCGGCTGGCTCACCACCGAGTCGGGATCCATCGAGGAGGGTCTCGCCGAGATGTACGCGGTCCGGGACCGGGTCCTGGAACTCGGCGGCGACGGCACGCTCGGCATGCTGGGCCGTATCAGCATCAACCTGCCGTCCACTCTGGAGAGCGTGGGCCGCTCCGAGGAGGCGGTGACCGCCGCCGAACTCGGCATCACCCTCTGCCATCAGCGGGGTATGTCCGACAAGGAGGCCTGGGTCCGGGTCAACCTCAGCGAATCCCTCTTCTCGCTCGGCCGCTGGACCGAGGCGCGGTCGGCCATCGACGAGGCCGCCCAGATCGCGTACGCCCCCAAGGCACGCGCCCTGGTGGCCGTACGGCGCGCGACGCTCGCCCTCGCGTGCGGGGACGCCGCGGAGGCCGAGAGCCAGGTGACGCTGGCCCGCGCGGTCTTCGGCCCGCACGACCCGCAGCCGCAGCACGTCATCGCGCCGGCCAGGCTGGCGATGGTCAGCGCCGCGCGGCAGGGGCGACTCGCCGAGGCCCGCGCCGAGTTCGAACAGGTCACCGCGCAGGGCTTCCCGCCGGGCATGCAGCGGTACGCGCTGCCGCTGCTCTGTTCGGCCGCCGGGATGGAGGCGGACGCGCGCGGACTGCCGGAGGCCGACGCGGGCCGGGAGGAGATCCTGGCGACCGTCCGCGACCACGCGAAGCGACTGCCCGCGATCGTCCCGATCTGGCAGGCGTACGACCTGCTGCTCGAAGCTGAACTCGCCCGCGCCGACGGGATCGTCGCCCCGAAGCTGTGGGCCCGCGCCGTGTCGGCCTTCGAGGCGTTGGGGCGGCCGTACGAACTCGCCGACACACGCCACCGCTGGGCGGCGGACCTCCTCGCGGCCTCCGCCGACCGGGAACAGGCCGCGGCGCTCCTGCTCCAGGCCCACACCACGGCGAAGAGGCTCGGCGCACGGCTTCTGGTGGAGCAGACCGAACTCCTCGCCGGCCGGGCGCGGATCAGCCTCGCCACGACCCCGCGGCTCGCCCCGGCGCCCGCCTCCGAGGCCGACGCCCTCGGTTCACTGGGCCTCACGCCCCGCGAACAGGACGTCCTGCGCCGGGTCGCCGAGGGCCGCAGCAACCGCCAGATCGCCGAGGAGCTGTACATCTCGCCCAAGACGGCGAGCGTGCACGTCTCCAACATCCTGGCCAAGCTCGGCGTCTCGGGCCGTACGGAGGCGGCGGCGATGACGCACCGCCTGCACCTCTTCAACGACCTGGAACCTTCACACTCCTAGCCGACCAGCGAACACCCGGGCCTCTGACGGGGCGCCGCGGGGCGCCAGGCGGCACCCCGGCGGCGAGGAGCGCGAGAAGCCGAGCCGCTCGCACGAGTCCGGGCCCCGGCCCGGCCTGGTACGTCCCGAGCCCCTGGCCGGACCCGCCCGCCGGGGCGAATCTCGCGTAGTGCGGATCGAGATCGCCGACCGGCGGATGCGGTTCCGTGAACAGGGCGCGCCCGGTGCCCACCGGCCGGCAGCCCGGCGTCCTCGGGACCGACCGTCCGCGCCGGTGCGCGGGCCGTCGCCCAGGGGGCTTCCCGATCCCATGCCTCCGCGGCAGGCACGGGTGAGGGACCCGTCCTGTCCTTGCCGCTACCAGGCCCCCGGGGAGAGGGAGGGGCGAGAGACGAGAGCCGCTACCCCCCCGGGGGCCTGGTGGCGGCACCTCACCTTCGCTATGTCACATCCACCCGAAGGATCTTGTCGTCTCCCGGCTTCGGGGTGCCCCGGCCGTCCGTGTTGCTCGTCATCAGCCAGAGCGCCCCGTCCCCGGTCGCCAGCACCGTACGCAGACGGCCGTACTCACCCTGGAAGAAGGCCTCGGCGGCGGCCGACGGTTTCACGCCGGCCAGGGGGATCCGCCAGAGCCGCTCGCCGCGCAGCGCGGCCATCCAGATCGACCCCTTGGCGAAGGCGATACCGCTCGGCGACGCGTCGCTCGTCCTCCACTCCTCCACCGGATCGACGAAGCCCGGCTTCCCGGCCTTGCCCTCGGCCTCCGGCCAGCCGTAGTTCTTCCCCGGCTCGATCAGATTGAGCTCGTCCCAGGTGTTCTGGCCGAACTCCGACGCCCACAGCCGCTTCTCGGCGTCCCAGGCGAGGCCCTGCACATTGCGGTGCCCGTACGTGTACACCACCGAATCGGCTTCCGGATTGCCGTGCACCGGCTGGCCGTCCGGGGTCATCCGCAGAATCTTCCCGCCCAGGGACTTCTTGTCCTGCGCGAGGCCCGTCTCACCCGTCTCGCCCGTGCCCGCGTAGAGCATCTTGTCCGGGCCGAAGGCGATCCGGCCGCCGTTGTGGATGTTGCCCTTCGGGATGCCCCGCAGCACCGTGTCGGGCGCGCCCAACTGCTGGCCCACCGGCCGCTTCGGGTCGTACAGCATGCGGGCGATGCGATTGTCCGAGTCCGTCGTGAAGTAGGCGTACACATACGTGTCCGAGGCGAACGACGGGGAGATCGCGAGGCCCAGCAGACCACCCTCGCCGCCGGGGGAGACCCCCGGCACCTGGCCCACCTCGGTCTTCTTGCCATTCTCCGAGTCGACCCGCGTGATCGTCCCCTCGTCGCGCGAGGAGACCAGCAGATCCCCCTCGGGCAGCGCCGCCATGCCCCACGGCGACTTGAGGCCCTCGGTCAGTGTGGACACCACCTTCGCCGAGCCCTTCGCGGGCGGCGCCGACGGCTTCGCCTCGTCGTCCGGAGGCGTCGAACCACCGGACACCGACGCGGACGGGGAACCCGCCGGGCCCTCGGACTTCGCCGTGCCGTCGGAGGACGAGCACGCGGTCACCACGAATAGCGCCGCTGCGGCCAACACGGCCGTCACTGGAGCACGTTGCACGGTCTTGATCCCTTCGACGGCTGAGTCTCTACGTTTCATACACCGCAGCCTCCGTCCAGGTTCCCATCGACCCGGTGTCAGTGCCACGACTCCCACGCCGCGGGCAGCGCGGCGATTTCCGCCAGATCCGCCGCCGACAGCGTCAGCCCGGCCGCCCGCGCGTTCTCCACCGCCCACCGCTCCCGCTTCGCCCCCGGAACGGGCACGACCTGGGGGCCGCGCGCCAGCACCCACGCCAGCGCCACCTGCGCCGGCGTCGCCCCGCGCCGCTCGGCGACCCGCCGCAGCCCCGCCACCACCGGCTGGTTCGACGCCATGATCTCCGCGGTGAAGCGGGGATGCCTGGCCCGTACGTCTTCCGGCTCGAACCCCTGCCCGGGAGTGAGCGTGCCGGTCAGATAGCCGCTCCCCAGCGGCATCGCCGCCAGGAACCCGACGCCCCGCGCCGCGCACCACGGCAGCAGCCGCTCCGTCGCCTCCCGCGACCACACCGACAGCTCCGCCTCCACCGCGCTCACCGGAAACACCTGCTGCATCCGCTCCAGCAGCCGGATCGTCGCCGCGTACCGATCCGTGCCGGTACGGCGCGACGCGCGGGCGTCCACCGCGCACATCCCCAGGGCCCGCACCTTCCCCGCCGCCACCAGTTCCGCCATGGCGCCCCAGGTCTCCTCGACCGGCACCTCCGGATCGGCCCGGTGCAACTGGTAGAGGTCGATCACATCCGTCCGCAGCCGCCGCAGCGACGCGTCGCACGCCCGGCGCACATAGCCGGGACGGCCGTTGGCGACGAGGTGCTGATCGCCCACCAGCAGACCGCACTTGGTGGACACGAAGGCGTCACCGCGCCGCTCCCGAAGCACCCGCCCCAGCAGCAACTCGTTGGTGAACGGGCCGTACATGTCGGCCGTGTCGAGCAGCGTCGTACCGGCGTCGAGCGCCGCGTGCACGGTGCGCGACGAACGGTCGCCCCGCTGCTCGGAGGCGCTGTAGGCCCAACTCATCGGCATACAGCCGAGACCCACGGCGCCCACCGTGAGTGCCGTCGCACCGATCGCCCTGCGCTCCAACTGCCCCGCCCTCCCGCTTCCTTCCACATCCGCTCCCGGACGAACCGCCCCCGGACACACTCCAGCTAACCTCATGGGCTCCTCGGCGCCGCTACGCCCCGACACCGGGCCGTTCCGGTCCTCGGGACGCCCCTTCAGCACCCCCATGGGCGTCGCATAGCCTCCTGGCCATGACTTCAGACGTGTGGCTGCCGATCCCCGCCGACGAGATCGAAGGGCTCCCGGAGGGCCTGGACTACCGCCACTGGGACGGGGCCGCGGACTACCCCGCCGATCCGGCCGACTGCGCCTTCTACGTAGTCCCGTACATGAAGGGCATGGACGTCGCGCTCCGGCCGCTCGCCGCGATGACCTCCGTACGCGTCGTACAGACCCTCTCGGCCGGCATAGACCACGTCGCCCCCGGCCTCGGCTCACTGCCCTCCGGCGTACGCCTCTGCAACGCCAAGGGCGTCCACGAGGCCAGCACCGCCGAACTCACCGTCGGACTTGTCCTCGCGTCCCTGCGCGGCATTCCCGGCTTCGTCCGGGGCCAGGACGCCGAGGAGTGGCGGTCGGGCTTCTACCCGGCGCTGGCCGACAAGTCCGTACTGATCGTCGGATACGGCTCGATCGGCGCCGCCATCGAGGACCGGCTCGCGCCCTTCGAGTGCGCGCGGGTGGCGCGCGTGGCGCGCTCCGCCCGTGCCACCGAGCGCGGCCCCGTGCACGCACTCACCGATCTGCCGGACCTGCTCCCCGAGGCCGACATCGTGATCGTGTCGACGCCGCTCACCGAGGAGACCAAGGGCCTGGTGGGCGCCGGGTTCCTGGCCCGTATGAAGGACGGCGCGCTGTTTGTGAACGTCGCGCGCGGCCAGGTCGCCGACACCAAGGCGCTTCTCGCCGAGCTGGAAAGCGGAAGGATCAAGGCGGCTCTGGACGTCACCGATCCGGAACCCCTCCCGCCGGGGCATCCTCTCTGGCATGCTCCGGGTGTCCTCATCAGCCCGCACGTGGGCGGATCCACCTCGGCCTTCATGCCGCGCGCCAAGCGCCTGCTCGCCGACCAACTCACCCGCTACGCGGCGGGAGAAGCCCTGCGCAACGAGGTGCTCACCACCGGCTGAGCCCCCGTCGGTCCGCACTCGGGAACGACAACTTCCTGCTCGTCACGGAGAGTAGAAGAACTATGTCCCTGAGTGACGAGTCTGGTGTATCGTCCCGATCTGGGGGCCGCGTCGTGCGAGGGACGGCGTGGCGGAGCGATCAGAATCCGAGGGGGGCGACGGGCGATGTACTGCCGATGGACGAACGATCCGACGCGGAAGGGCCGCCCACGGCGGCATTCGGACCTGCCGGCGCGCGGCCGGGCGACGACGCCCCGCGCCTCGGAGCCGCCCCGCGACACGACGAAGACCCACGCCTGGGCGACGCGCCTCTCGGAGACGCGCACCTCACCGACGCGTGTCCCGCCGGTGCAGGGGTGTGTCCACGAAGGAACGCCGACCGCACGCCGGGCGGGACTTCGCGGAGAAGCCCAAGGACCCGGCGCGTCGGCGGTGACGGCGACACCCCCCGAGGTGACGTCATGACCGCCCCCGGAGCGCTCCTCGGCCGCCGCACGACCCCGGGCGGCGGGACCGGCGGTGGCCCCGACGACGGCGGGGGCGGCACCGGCCTCATGGCGCAGCTCCTCCTCGCCCTCATCTGCGGCGGTTACGCCACCGGCGCGGCCCTGGGCTGGGGCTCCCGCGAAGTGGCGCTGTTCATGGGGGACTTCGGTCTCAGCATCGCCGCCCTGATCGCCTCGGTCTCCTGCTTCCTCTACGCCCGCGGCAACGACAGCCGCTTCCGGCCCGCCTGGCTGCTCTTCTCGCTCTCCTCCGCCATGGCCGCCGGGGGGAACGCGGTCTGGGGCTGGTACGAGGTCGTGCTCGACCGCCCCGTACCGAGCCCCTCCCTCGCCGACCTGTTCTTCCTCTGCTTCGCGCCGCCCGCCATCGTCGGCCTGCTCGTCCTCGCCAAACGCCCCGTCAGCAAGGCCGGCTGGGTCTGTCTCGGCCTCGACGCCTGGCTGATCGGCGGCTCGCTCCTCACGCTCTCCTGGAGCCTGGCCCTCGCGCACACCACGCACTTCGACGGCGAGACCGTCGCCCACGCGGCGCTCTCCCTCGCCTATCCGCTGCTGGACATCGTGCTCGTCAGCATGGTGCTCGCCCTGCACTTCCGGCGCTCGACCGGCAGCCGTACGGCGATCAACTCCGCCATCGCCGCCCTCGCCCTCACGGTCCTGTGCGACGCCCTGTTCACCTCCCCGCTGCTCCGGGAGACCTACCGCTCGGGCCAACTGCTCGACGCGGGCTGGTTCGCCGGGTCCCTGCTGCTCGCGTACGCGCCCTGGGGCGTCCGCACGGCCGCCGAGAGCCCGCCCGCGCAGCCGCGGGATCCCCGCCCGCCCAGGCATTCCAGCAGGCCGATCGCGGGCTCCCTGGCCGCCCTCACGCCCTATCTCGCCGCCGCCGTGTGCACCCTTGGGATCCTGTACAACGTCATCGAGGGCCGCCGCGTCGACCGCGTGGTGGTCCTCACCGGCTGCACGGTCGTCCTCGCCCTGGTCGTACGGCAGGGCATCATGCTCGTCGACAACATCGCGCTCACCCATGAACTGGCCCAGAAGGAGAACCACTTCCGCTCCCTGGTCCAGGGATCGAGCGACGTCATCATGATCGCCGGGCCCGAGGGCACCCTCGACTACGTCAGCCCCGCGGCGGTCGGCGTCTACGGACGCGAGGCGGACGGTCTCGTCGGCGCCGCACTGGAATCGATCATCCACCCGGACGACCGCGGCCGGGTCAAACGCGAGGTGCGCCGCTTCCTCGCCGCTCCTCCTTCGGAAGAGCCCACCACCCGCATCGAATGCCGCTTCAAATCGGGCTCCGGCGACTGGCTGAACGTGGAGTCCACGGTCAACCGGCACCAGGGCGGCCTGATCCTCAACAGCCGCGACGTCACCGAACGCGTGAGGCTCCAGGCCCAGTTGCAGCACAACGCCGAGCACGACCCGCTCACCGACCTGCCCAACCGCGCCCTGTTCACCGAGAGGGTCCGCCAGTCCCTCTCCGGACGCCGCGCGGGCGACCCCGGCACGGCGGTCCTCTTCATCGACCTCGACGGCTTCAAGGGCGTCAACGACCGCCTCGGCCACCAGGTCGGCGACGAACTGCTGATCCACGCGGCCCGCCGCCTCCAGGAATCGGTACGGGCCGGGGACACCGCCGCCCGACTCGGCGGGGACGAGTTCGCCGCCCTCATCCTCGGCGACGGCACCGACGACCGGACCGCCCGGGAGTACCAGGTCCACGAGATCGCCGACCGGCTGCGCCTCAGGCTCTCGCAGCCGTACCGCATCGAAGGCAACGATGTCCGCGTCGCCGCCTCCATCGGAGTCGCCTTCGCCGAACCGGGCATCACCCCCACGGACCTCATGCGCAACGCCGACCTCGCCATGTACCGCGCCAAGGCCGGCGGCAAGGACCGCGTCGAGCTGTACGCGCCCCAGATGCAGGCCGACGTGGTCCGCAGGACCGAGCTGGCCATCAGGCTCCGGACAGCCCTGCGCGACGGTGAGTTCGCCCTGCTGCACCAGCCCGTGGTCGACCTGTCCAACGGACGGATCTCCGCCGTCGCCGCCCAGGCCCGCTGGCGCTCCGCCCAGGGCATCCTCTTCACACCCGCCGAGTTCTTACGGGTCGCCGACGACAACGACCGCACCGCCGAGTTAGGACGCTGGCTGCTCGAAGAAGCCGTCGAGCAGGCCGCCGAGCGCGGCCGGACGGGCCACCTGGTGCCGGTCACCGTCCGCCTCTCCGCCCGCAGGCTGCTCGACCGGTCCATGCCGCTCGGCTCCATCGAAGCCCTCCTGACCCGCCACGGGCTCCCCTCGGGCGCCCTGCTGATCGAGCTGGCCGACAGCGACCCCCGTACGTCCCTGGACGAGCTGGAGCACCGCCTGGTCGCGCTGCGCCGCCTCGGCGTACGGATCGCGCTGGACGGCTTCGGCAGCGGTTACGCGGCGATCAACGCCCTGCGCAGGCTCCCCGTCGACGTACTGAAACTGGACCGCGGGCTGGTCGAGGGCGTCGTCGAGTCCGCCAGGCTGCACAAGATCACGGCGGGGCTGCTCCGGATCGCCGGCGATCTTGGCATGGTCTCGGTGGCCGACGGCGTCGACGTACCGGAACAGGTGCTCGCGCTCCGCGCCATGGGCTGCACCCACGGCCAGGGCATGGCCTTCTCGGGCCCCCTCGACGAGTACCGGCTGCGCCGCGCGCTGATCCGCGGCGACTTTCCGCTCCCCGGCGCCGCCCCGCTGCCGGTGCTGACGGGTGGCTCCCTGCCCGTGCGCCGTACGCGCGCGGCCACCCCGGACATGATTCCCCGGCCAAGCACCCGACCGTCCCTCCGCTCAAATGTTGAGACGCCAGTCCCACCCACTTGACAGTGGTGGCGCGTCAGAGGGAGGGTCAATGCCATGCGCACCCGAATTCTCGTACTTGGACAGCGCGTCGGCTGAAGCAGTGCCCACCACCGGCCCTGCAGACCGCACCCGACGCGCTCCCCTCGCCTGCCTCCCGGCACGAGGGGTTTTTTGTTGCACCGGAACAGCCCAAACCCCCGCAAAAACCTCAGCTTCGAGAAGAGAATGACGATGACCGAGCAGGCCACCGGGGCCCACCCGACGCCGCGCGCCCGTAACGGCGGACCCTCGTCCGCCACCGTTGAGCACGTCACGGGCGCGCAGTCCCTCATCCGCTCTCTTGAGGAGGTCGGGGCCGAGACGGTATTCGGCATCCCCGGCGGCGCCATCCTTCCCGCCTACGACCCGATGATGGACTCCACCCGGGTCCGTCACATCCTGGTCCGCCACGAGCAGGGCGCCGGCCACGCGGCGACCGGCTACGCGCAGGCCACCGGCAAGGTCGGCGTCTGCATGGCCACCTCGGGCCCCGGCGCCACCAACCTGGTCACCCCGATCGCCGACGCGCACATGGACTCCGTGCCGCTCGTCGCGATCACCGGCCAGGTCGCGAGCAAGGCGATCGGCACGGACGCCTTCCAGGAGGCGGACATCTGCGGCATCACGATGCCGATCACCAAGCACAACTTCCTGGTCACCAAGGCCGAGGACATCCCGCGCACCATCGCCGAGGCGTTCCACATCGCCTCGACGGGCCGCCCGGGACCCGTGCTGGTGGACATCGCCAAGGACGCCCTTCAGGCGAAGACCACCTTCAGCTGGCCGCCCACCCAGGAACTGCCCGGCTACCGCCCCGTCACCAAACCGCACGCCAAGCAGATCCGCGAGGCCGCCAAGCTGCTCACGCAGGCCAAGCGGCCGGTGCTGTACGTCGGCGGCGGCGTCATCAAGGCCGGCGCCACCGCCGAACTGCGCGTTCTCGCCGAACTCACCAACGCCCCCGTCACCACCACCCTGATGGCGCTGGGCGCGTTCCCCGACAGCCACCCGCTGCACGTGGGAATGCCGGGCATGCACGGTGCGGTCACCGCCGTCACCGCGCTGCAGAAGGCCGACCTGATCGTCGCCCTCGGAGCCCGCTTCGACGACCGCGTCACCGGCAAGCTGGACAGCTTCGCCCCGTACGCGAAGATCGTCCACGCCGACGTCGACCCGGCCGAGATCGGCAAGAACCGCGCCGCCGACGTGCCGATCGTCGGCGACGCCCGCGAGGTCCTCGCCGACCTCGTCCAGGCGGTCCAGGCCGAACACACCGAGGGCAACGTCGGTGACTACAGCGCCTGGTGGCGCGACCTCAGCCGCTGGCGCGAGACGTACCCGCTCGGCTTCGACCAGCCGGCGGACGGCAGCCTCTCCCCGCAGCACGTCATCCAGCGCATCGGCCAACTCGCCCCGGACGACACGATCTACGCGGCGGGCGTCGGCCAGCACCAGATGTGGGCCGCCCACTTCATCGACTACGAGCTGCCCGCCACCTGGCTCAACTCCGGCGGCGCGGGCACCATGGGCTACGCGGTCCCGGCCGCGATGGGTGCCAAGGCCGGCCAGCCGGACCGCACCGTCTGGGCGATCGACGGCGACGGCTGCTTCCAGATGACCAATCAGGAACTGGTCACCTGCGCCCTCAACAACATCCCCATCAAGGTCGCGATCATCAACAACGGCGCGCTGGGCATGGTCCGCCAGTGGCAGACCCTCTTCTACAACCAGCGATACTCCAACACCGTCCTGCACAGCGGTCCCGACGTGGCCGCCGGCGGCTCCTTCGAGGGATCGGGCCGCGCGGACGACGCGAAGCCCAACGGCGGCACCCGTATCCCGGACTTCGTGAAGCTGTCCGAGGCGATGGGCTGCGTCGCGATGCGCTGCGAGTCCCCGGACGAGCTGGACGCCGTGATCGCCAAGGCCAACTCCATCAACGACCGCCCCGTGGTGGTCGACTTCATCGTCCACGAGGACGCCCAGGTCTGGCCGATGGTCGCCGCGGGCACCTCCAACGACGAGGTCCTGGCCGCCCGGGGTGTGCGCCCCGACTTCGGCGACAGCCTGGACGACTGAGCCGGATGCCGAGAGCGAGAGAAAGAACGACGAAAATGTCCTCCAAGCACACCCTCTCCGTCCTGGTGGAGAACACCCCCGGCATCCTGGCCAGGATCGCCGCGCTGTTCTCCCGGCGCGGCTTCAACATCGACTCACTGGCGGTGGGTGTCACCGAGCACCCCGACATCTCCCGCATCACCATCGTGGTCAATGTCGAGGACCTGCCGCTCGAACAGGTGACCAAGCAGCTCAACAAGCTGATCAACGTCCTGAAGATCGTCGAACTCGAGCCCGGCGCCGCGATCCAGCGCGAGCTCGTCCTGGTGAAGGTCCGCGCCGACAACGAGACCCGCTCCCAGATCGTCGAGATCGTGCAGCTCTTCCGCGCCAAGACCGTGGACGTCTCACCCGACGCCGTCACCATCGAGGCCACCGGATCGAGTGACAAGCTCGACGCGATGCTGAAGATGCTGGAGCAGTTCGGCATCAAGGAGCTCGTGCAGTCCGGCACGATCGCCATAGGGCGCGGCGCGCGGTCCATCACGGACCGCAGCCTGCGGGCGCTCGACCGCAGCGCGTAGCCCGCGCCGCCGGAGCCGTACGGGAGCGGGACCGGTTCGCATGCCGAGACCGTGAGACGGCCTTTACCCGCCCCGCCGTACGGTGGGGCGCACACAGCGACACCTCAGTTTGCACACCAAGGAGAAGACCCAGTGGCCGAGCTGTTCTACGACGACGATGCCGACCTGTCCATCATCCAGAGCCGCAAGGTCGCGGTCATCGGCTACGGCAGCCAGGGCCACGCCCACGCGCTGTCGCTCCGTGACTCGGGTGTCGATGTCCGGGTCGGCCTGCACGAGGGTTCCAAGTCCAAGGCGAAGGCCGAGGAGCAGGGCCTGCGCGTGGTGACGCCCGCCGAGGCGTCCACCTGGGCCGACGTCATCATGATCCTGGTGCCGGACCCGATCCAGGCGCAGGTCTACGAGGAGTCCATCAAGGACAACCTGAAGGACGGCGACGCGCTGTTCTTCGGCCACGGCCTGAACATCCGCTTCGGCTTCATCAAGCCGCCCGCGGGCGTCGACGTCGCGATGGTCGCCCCGAAGGGTCCCGGCCACCTGGTCCGCCGTCAGTACGAGGAGGGCCGCGGCGTGCCGTGTATCGCGGCCGTCGAGCAGGACGCCACCGGCAAGGGCTTCGAGCTGGCGCTGAGCTACGCGAAGGGCATCGGCGGCACCCGCGCCGGCGTCATCAAGACGACCTTCAGCGAAGAGGCCGAGACCGACCTCTTCGGTGAGCAGGTCGTCCTCTGCGGCGGTACGTCCGCGCTGGTCAAGGCCGGCTTCGAGACGCTGGTCGAGGCCGGTTACCAGCCGGAGATCGCGTACTTCGAGTGCCTCCACGAGCTGAAGCTGATCGTGGACCTGATGTACGAGGGCGGCCTGGACAAGATGCGCTGGTCGGTCTCCGAGACCGCCGAGTGGGGCGACTACGTCACCGGCCCGCGGATCATCACGGACCAGACCAAGGCCGAGATGAAGAAGATCCTCGCCGAGATCCAGGACGGCACGTTCGCCCAGAACTGGATGGACGAGTACCACGGCGGTCTGAAGAAGTACAACGAGTACAAGAAGGCCGACAGCGACTCGCTGCTGGAGAGCACGGGCCGTGAGCTGCGCAAGCTCATGAGCTGGGTCGACAACGACGACGCCTGACGCGTTCCCGGTGCCGGGCCCGCGCTTCGGGCCCGGCACCGGACCGGTCGTCGAGTCGGTGGTCGAATCGGTTCGTCGGACGGGTGTCGGACCGCCCGTCGTACCGGTCGTTGAACCGGCCCTCGAATCGGCCCTCGAATCGGCCGCGTTGTCGCTCGCCCCAAGGGCGTTTCGCGGTCGTCGGTAAGCGCTTGTGGCGGGTCCGACCACGTACGGGTGATCTGCCCGGCGAGACGGGAAACCCCCGCCGCCCGCACCACTACACTGCTGGATACATCCGCGTCAGGCCCACAATGTCGTGCGTCTTCCACGCGATCAGGCCCGGACCAGGGCCTGACACCCTCCGCCGCCTGCGGCCGTCGGGACGGCCGTCCGCAATGGACTTGTGAGGACCCACGTGAGCTCGCGTTCCAATCAAAAGCCGGTTGTACTCATCGCCGAAGAGCTGTCGCCCGCCACTGTCGACGCGCTCGGTCCGGACTTCGAGATCCGTCACTGCAACGGCGCCGACCGCGCCGAGCTGCTGCCCGCCATCGCCGACGTGGACGCGATCCTCGTCCGCTCCGCGACCAAGGTCGACGCCGAGGCCGTTGCCGCGGCGAAGAAGCTGAGGGTCGTCGCCCGCGCCGGTGTCGGCCTCGACAACGTCGACGTCTCCGCCGCCACCAAGGCCGGCGTGATGGTCGTCAACGCGCCCACCTCGAACATCGTGACCGCGGCCGAGCTGGCCTGCGGCCTGCTGGTCGCCACGGCGCGCAACATCCCGCAGGCCAACACCGCCCTGAAGAACGGCGAGTGGAAGCGCAGCAAGTACACGGGCGTCGAGCTGAGCGAGAAGACGCTCGGCGTCGTCGGCCTCGGCCGTATCGGTGTCCTGGTGGCGCAGCGCATGTCGGCGTTCGGGATGAAGATCGTCGCGTACGACCCGTACGTACAGCCCGCGCGGGCCGCGCAGATGGGCGTCAAGCTGCTCTCGCTGGACGAGCTGCTCGACGTGTCGGACTTCATCACCGTGCACCTGCCGAAGACCCCCGAGACGCTGGGGCTGATCGGCGACGAGGCGCTGCACAAGGTCAAGCCGACCGTGCGGATCGTCAACGCCGCGCGCGGCGGGATCGTGGATGAGGAGGCGCTGGCCTCCGCGCTCAAGGAGGGCCGCGTCGCGGGCGCCGGTCTGGACGTGTACACGAAGGAGCCCTGCACGGACTCCCCGCTCTTCCAGTTCGACCAGGTCGTCTGCACCCCGCACCTCGGCGCGTCGACGGACGAGGCGCAGGAGAAGGCGGGCGTGTCGGTGGCCAGGTCGGTGCGCCTCGCGCTCGCCGGTGAGCTGGTGCCCGACGCGGTCAACGTCCAGGGCGGCGTCATCGCCGAGGACGTACGGCCGGGCCTGCCGCTCGCCGAGAAGCTGGGCCGGATCTTCACGGCGCTGGCGGGCGAGGTCGCCGTACGCCTCGATGTCGAGGTCTACGGCGAGATCACGCAGCACGACGTGAAGGTGCTCGAACTGTCCGCGCTCAAGGGCGTGTTCGAGGACGTCGTCGACGAGACCGTGTCGTATGTGAACGCCCCGCTGTTCGCGCAGGAGCGCGGCGTCGAGGTGCGTCTCACGACGTCGAGCGAGTCCCCCGACCACCGCAACGTGGTCACCGTGCGGGGCACGCTCTCGGGCGGCGAGGAGGTGTCGGTCTCCGGCACGCTCGCGGGTCCCAAGCACCTGCAGAAGATCGTGGCGATCGGTGAGTACGACGTCGACGTGTCCCTGGCCGACCACATGGTCGTCCTGCGGTACGAGGACCGTCCGGGTGTCGTCGGCACCGTCGGCCGGATTCTCGGCGAGGCGGGGCTGAACATCGCGGGGATGCAGGTCTCGCGCGCGGAGGAGGGCGGCGAGGCGCTGGTCGTTCTCTCCGTCGACGACAACGTGCCGCCGGCCGTGCTGGTCGAGATCTCGGACGAGATCGGCGCGAACTCGGCGCGTTCGGTGGATCTGACCGACTGATCGCTCTGTTTCGACGGCGAGGGGCCCGGGATCTTTTCCCGGGCCTCTCGCCTTTTCGCGCCGCTGAGTACCGGCGCCGGGCCCCGAGTCCCGGCCCCGCGTGGCGGTGTCGCGGCCGGAACGGCGGCGAGCCGCATGCCGTGGACGAACGCCACGCGGGCTACGTCGGGCACCGATTCGCCAAGACGGTGCGGGAGTTGACCGGCGACGACGGTCGCGCCGCCGATCTCCTGCCGTTTCCCGGGCCAACACCGCCACCATCACTTACCTATGACAAGCGTATGGGACGATTGTATGCATTTGCGTTAGGCTTCCTCGCATGGGACATCGCGAAGATCTGCTCGAAGGTGCCAAGCGCTGCCTGCTGGAGAAGGGGTACGCCCGGACCACGGCGCGCGACATCGTCGCCGCGTCGGGGGCCAACCTGGCGTCCATCGGCTACCACTACGGCTCGAAGGAGGCACTGCTCAACGAGGCGTTCATCGCCGTGACGATGCAGTGGGGCGACCGGGTGACCGAGCCGGACGAGGTGCCTGGGGCAACTGACGCGGAGGCGGCGACGACGCCCGCGCGCGACGGTGCGTCACCCGCGTCGCTCGACCACTTCCGCGACGTCTGGGCGAAGGTCGTCGCCTCGCACGAGGAGAGCCGCCCCGTCTGGCAGCTCCAGTTGGAGGTCGCCTCCCGGGCCGGGATCGATCCCGCGCTCCAGAAGGCCCTGGCCGAGAAGCAGTTGGAGGGCCGTGAGGGCCTCGCGGCGGCCCTGTTCGGCGTCGACGCGAAGGACGACCCGGAGAAGGCCCGCGTGGTCGGCCTCCTCACGCAGGCGCTGCTCGCCGGCGTGATGGTGCAGTGGATGGTCGACCCGGAGACCGCGCCGTCGGCGCAGGACCTGACGGACGGTCTGCGCGCGATCATCGGCGACGACCTGGTCTGAGGCTCCTGCCCCGGACACGGCGCGGCGCCCGCGAGGCCCGTGGTGCCCGGGAGGCCCGTGGCGCTCAGGCGGCCGTGGCGTTCAGGTGGTACGTCGTGTCGACCCAGAAACCGGCGGCGGACGCCGCCTTGATCTCCAGGACGTACTGCCCCGCGATCAGCGGTGTCATGGCTGCCCAGACGCCCCACGCGTTACGCCGGAACGGCCCCGCCTGGAACGTCGGCGAGGTGAACTCCCGCAGGGGGAGCGGCGCACCGTTGAGGGCGGCCTCGGCGCGCGCGACGGGCATGGCGAGCGGCTGCTTCACGTACACGACGGGGCGCTGGACGTTCAGGATCGGGAAGAACACCGGTCGCCCGGCGGGCAGGTCGCACCGGCGCACGACGCGACCCCCGTAGGTCCCCGCCAGGAACCAGAGGTCGTGCGGCTGGTTCCAGCCGGCGTGCTCGCCCGTGTCGTCCAGGACCGGGCTGCGGTCGTCGGGCGCCGACAGCGCCCACTGCCACCACCGGGCCGCCAGTGCCCCGCCCTCTTGGTCGGTCAGCTCCCAGGAACCGCCCTTGGCCATCTCGTTGCCCGCCGTCGCGTCGCTCACGTGCGTCCCCTCCCCGGAATCCACGAATGGCCCCAACTATCCCCGACGCGCGGACGGTGCGCCGAGGCGGCCGGACTCAGGACCAGAGCCGCGCCGACTTCAGCGCCATGTGCAGCAGCAGCCGGTCCTCGCCGTCGGCCAGGTCGAGGCCCGTGAGCTGTTCGATGCGGGAGAGCCGGTAGTAGAGCGTCTGGCGGTGGATGCCCAGCTCCGACGCCGTACGGCCCGCCTGGCCCGCGCGGTCGAGATACACCTCCGCCGTGTGCGTCAGGTCCGCGTGCGCGGGCGTCAGCAGCGGGCGCACCGCCGGGTCGGCGCCGGTCACGGGAGCCAAGGACGTCAGCAGCCGGTACGGGCCGATCTCCGACCACTGGGCGACGGGGCCGAAACGTGGCTGCACCGCCGCGGCGCGGGCCGCCGCGACCGCCTCGTGCCAGGCTGCCGGGAGGTCGGCCAGGCCACGGCGCGGCGTGGCCGCCCCGGCGGTCGCTCCCGGGCCCGCGACGGCCCGCAGCCGGGACGTCGCGTCGAGCGTGGGCGCCAGCGCGTCGGCCGAACGGAGCCGTACGAGCACCGCCAGCGCCCTCGGGACCTCCAGGGCCTCCCCGGTGCCCCCCGCACGCGCCCCGTCCTGTCTCTTATACACAT
>NZ_JARJHW010000047.1:0-43919 GCF_040560175.1 Streptomyces panacea | reverse complement strand
CGGCGCCTGTCCGGCGGCCGGGACCTCGGGCGGCAGCGGGTACGCGCCCGACTGCTGCGGCAGATAGGCCGTGTCGGCGGCGGCCTGGTGCGGGTTCGGCTGCTGGGGCTGCTGGGGCTGACGAGGCTGCTGGTACTGGACCTGCGGCTGGTACTGCGTGTCCCAGGTCTGGCCCTGCCAGGTCTGCGCGTCCTGATTGTTGGCGGGTTCCCGGTACGAGGGTTCCTGGTACGGCTGCTGGTAGGGGTCGTGCGCCTGGGCCGGTCCCGGTACGCCGTACTGCTGCCGCGCGTACTGCTCGGAGTCGTAACTCTGTCCGTATCCGCGGTTCGGATCATGCTGGTTGTACTGGTCGTCGCTCATGCTCTGCTGTTCACCCTCCTGCGAACGGCGGGAGCACTTCGACCGTGCCGCCCTCGGCAAGCCGTACGGTCTCATGCCCGCGGGTCCCCACGGGGTCACCGTCGACCAGGAACGAACACCTCTGGAGTACACGGACCAGCTCACCCGGGTGCTTCTCACGCGCCACGTCGAGCGCCTGAGCCAGATTCTCGGCCGTGTACGGCTCCTCGGCCAGGCCCGCCGCCGCCTTGGCCGCGGCCCAGTAGCGGATGGTTCCCGTTGCCATCGCGACTCCTTCCGCTAATTTCTCGGCAATATTCCCGTTGGATTCCGTCGGATTCCGTCGGCCCTCCATGATGGCCGATCCCCAGCCCCGCCACGGCATCGGCGCCCTTCGGGCCGCGCCCGGGATCGGGCCCGCGAGGAGATGACCCGCTGTCCGCACCCTCTGACACTGAGCATCTGTGGGTTATTCTGCTCCGGAAGAGGATCCGGGCAATGTAGCCCCCGGGTCCTTTTGCGCTTTCCGCCCCCAGGGCGCGGGACGGTCAGCGGTGCCACATACGCCCCCACTCCCTCCGGGTGTGGGAGGTGCCCCCTTGCAGGGACCGAGGAGGAACCGACGTAATGGGCGAGCCAATGACGCAGACACGTGAGAATTGTCCGACCCGGGCAGGTGGGCGGCGATGAGTTCTCTGCTGCTGCTCACGAACGCCCTCCAGCCGTCGACGGAGGTGCTGCCCGCTCTGGGACTGCTTCTGCACCACGTGCGGGTGGCCCCGGCCGAGGGTCCGGCCCTCGTCGACACTCCCGGTGCCGACGTCATACTGATCGACGGCCGGCGCGATCTGCCGCAGGTGCGGTCGCTGTGCCAGTTGCTGCGCTCCACCGGACCCGGCTGCCCGTTGGTCCTCGTGGTGACGGAGGGCGGCCTCGCCGCCGTCACCGCCGACTGGGGCATCGACGACGTCCTGCTCGACACCGCGGGCCCGGCCGAGGTCGAGGCGCGGTTGCGGCTGGCCACCGGACGCCAGCAGATCTCGACCGACGACTCGCCGATGGAGATCCGCAACGGTGATCTCTCGGTGGACGAGGCGACCTACAGCGCGAAGCTGAAGGGCCGGGTCCTGGACCTGACCTTCAAGGAGTTCGAGCTGATCAAGTACCTGGCGCAGCACCCCGGCCGGGTCTTCACCCGGGCGCAGCTGCTCCAAGAGGTATGGGGTTACGACTACTTCGGCGGTACGCGGACGGTCGACGTGCACGTACGGCGGCTGCGCGCGAAGCTCGGCCCCGAGCACGAGTCGCTGATCGGGACGGTCCGCAACGTCGGTTACCGCTTCGTCACGCCGGAGAAGGTCGAGCGCGCGGCGGAGGAGGCGAAGGCGAAAGCCGTCGCCGAGGCCACCGCCAAGGCGAAGGCGGCGGGGTCCGCGGGGCCCGCGGACGGCGCCGATGACGACACGACTCACTCGGCCGACACGACCGAGGTGCGAGAAGGAGCCGTACGGCCTGCCGGGCGGTAGGTCACCACGCGTAGACTGCCGCGCGTGGCCAAGGTGACGCGGGACGACGTGGCACGACTGGCGGGGACTTCGACCGCGGTCGTCAGCTATGTCATCAACAACGGACCGAGGCCGGTCGCCCCGGCCACGCGCGAGCGTGTACTCGCCGCGATCAAGGAGCTGGGCTACCGGCCCGACCGGGTCGCGCAGGCTATGGCCTCGCGGCGGACCGACCTCATAGGGGTCGTCGTGCCCGACGCGCGGCAGCCGTTCTTCGCGGAGATGGCGCACGCGGTCGAGCAGGCCGCCGCCGAGCGCGGGAAAATGGTGCTCGTCGGCAACTCCGACTACCGCAACGAGCGCGAGGTCCACTATCTGCGGGCCTTCCTCGGTATGCGGGTCTCCGGGCTGATCCTGGTCAGCCAGGGCCCGAGCGAGCGGGCGGCGGCGGAGATAGAGGCGTGGGACGCCCGCGTCGTACTGCTCCACGAGCGGCCCGAGGGCATCGACGACGTCGCCGTCGTCACCGACGACATCGGGGGCGCGCAGCTCGCCACCCGGCATCTGCTGGAGCACGGCCATCCGTACGTGGCGTGCCTGGGCGGCGTCGAGTCGACGCCGGTCGTCGGTGACCCGGTGACCGACCACGTCGAGGGCTGGCGGCGGGCGATGCGGGAGGCCGGGCTCTCGACGGAGGGGCGGCTGTTCAAGGCGCTCTACAACCGGTACGACGCGTACAACGTCGCGCTGAAGCTGCTGGCCGGGCCCGACCGGCCCCCGGCGATCTTCTGCTCGACCGACGACCAGGCGATCGGCGTGCTGCGGGCGGCGCGCGAGCTGCGGATCGACGTCCCGGGCGAGCTGGCGGTGGCCGGCTTCGACGACGTCAAGGAGGCGGGTCTCACGGACCCGCCGCTGACGACGGTCTCCTCGGACCGCCCGGCGATGGCGCGGGCGGCGGTGGACCTGGTGCTGGACGACGGGCTGCGGGTGGCGGGGTCGCGCAGGGAACGGGTGAAGCAGTTCCCGTCGGCGCTGATCGTGCGGCGCTCGTGCGGCTGCTCCTGATCCCGGGCTCCTGATCCCGGGCTCCTCATCGTGCTCCTGGTCCCGTGAAGTCCTGATCTTGTCCTGAGCGTCTGGAGGCGGCCCTGCGGGGCCGCCTTTATATGGGACATACACGGTTCTGTCGGGCTTCTCACAACGTCTTCAGACTGCTCTCATCCAGCGGGCGGATTGTCGAAGACATGACCGACACCTACCGCGGCGGCGGCGACGAAGACGCGAACCAGCAGCAGGACACCGGCAGCGGCGAGGCATACCCGCCGCAGCCCCCGTACGCCCCCGCCCCCGGCGTCCACCACGCTCAGCCGGGGCACGCGACCTGGGGCTGGGGCGCCGCCGCCCCGGCGCACACGCCCGCTCACGCCCGGCGCGCCAGGCGGCCCGTCGCGCTGCTCGCCGCCGCCGCGTTCGTCGCGGCCGTCGTCGGGGGCGGTACGGCGGCGCTGACCGCGTCGCTGACGGACAACGACACCGCCACCGGTGCGAGCGCCGTCACCGGTACGACCGTCTCGCAGAGCAGCAAGGGCACGGTCGCGGGAGTGGCGGCGGCCGTGTCCCCCGCCATCGTGGAGATCCAGGCGTCGACCGGCTCCGGGCAGTCGACCGGCTCCGGTGTGGTCATCACCAGCGACGGCGAGATCATCACCAACAACCACGTCATCGCGGGCGCCCAGACGGTGAAGGTGCAGCTCAGCACCGGCAAGACGTACACCGCGGACGTCGTGGGCACCAGCCCGGACAAGGACCTCGCCCTGATCAAGCTCCAGGGCGCGAGCGGCCTCAAGACGGCGGCCCTCGGCAACTCCGACAACGTGAGGGTCGGCGACGAGGTCGTGGCGATCGGCTCGCCCGAGGGGCTGACCGGCACCGTGACCAGCGGCATCGTCTCCGCGCTCGACCGGGACGTCACCGTGTCGAAGGACGAGGGGCAGGGCCGGCAGCAACAGCAGCAGGGTGGTGGCGACGGCCAGTGGCCGTTCGAGTTCGGCGGTCAGCAGTTCAACGGCGACACGGGCTCCTCCACGACCACGTACAAGGCGATCCAGACCGACGCCTCGCTCAACCCGGGCAACTCCGGCGGCGCGCTGATCAACATGAACGGCGAGATCATCGGCATCAACTCGGCCATGTTCTCGGCGAGCGGTTCGAGCGGCGGCGACAGCTCGTCGGCCGGCAGCGTCGGCCTCGGCTTCTCCATCCCGGTCAACACCGTCAAGGCCGACCTGAGCGAGCTGCGCGCCGGGAACAGCGACTAGGAACACGCCTGACGTGCGAGGCTGAAGTGTCAGAGACCCCAGTGCCGGTCCCGGTCCTGATCCCGGTCCTGATCCCGGTCCTGATCCCCGTCCCGGTTTCCGAAGCCGTTCAGAGAAAGAGCGACGACATGAGCCCCGCCGAAGGCGATCCGCAACGCGTCCTGATCGTCGACGACGAGCCCGCCGTCCGCGAGGCGCTGCAACGCAGTCTCGCCTTCGACGGGTACGGGACCGAGGTCGCCGTCGACGGTATCGACGCGCTCACCAAGGCCGCCGCCTACCAGCCCGACCTGATCGTGCTCGACATCCAGATGCCGCGCATGGACGGGCTGACGGCGGCCCGCCGGCTGCGCGCCACCGGATCGACCGTGCCGATCCTGATGCTCACGGCGCGCGACACCGTCGGCGACCGGGTCACCGGGCTCGACGCGGGCGCCGACGACTACCTGGTGAAGCCCTTCGAGCTGGACGAGCTGTTCGCCCGGATCCGCGCGCTGCTGCGGCGCAGTTCGTACGCGGGCACGGCGGGCGGCGAGCTGCCGGAGAACGACGTCCTGGCCTTCGCCGATCTGCGGATGGACCTGGCGACGCGTGAGGTCACCCGGGGCACCCGCCGGGTGGAGCTGACCCGTACCGAATTCACCCTCCTTGAAATGTTTATGGCGCACCCGCGTCAGGTGCTGACGCGTGAGCAGATCCTGAAGGCCGTCTGGGGCTTCGACTTCGAGCCCAGCTCCAACTCGCTGGACGTGTACGTGATGTATCTGCGGCGCAAGACGGAGAGCGGCGGGGAGCCGCGGCTGGTGCACACGGTGCGCGGGGTGGGTTACGCGCTGCGCGCCGAGGGCGGGCCGGGCGGCGGCCCGGTCACCGGCGGCGCCGAGTGACCTCGCTCGCCCGGCGGCTGCGTACGCTGCCCCTCCGCTCCCGCCTCGCGATGCTCGTCGCCACCGCGGTCGCCGTGGCCGTGGCGGCGGCGGCCGTCGCCTGCTGGCTGCTGACCCGCGCCCAGTTGGAGTCGGAGCTGGACAACTCGCTCCGCAACACCTCGGCGCCGCCCGGCCTCGTGCAGGACCTGCTGGCCCGGTGCACGCTGGGCGAGACTCCCCCGGACACCGTCACCCCGGGGTTCGCGTACATCCAGATCGTCGGGAGCGACGGCAGCCGGTGCGTGGAGTCCTCCTCGAAGCCGGTGAAGATCCAGTCCTCGGACATCGCCGTCGCGAGCGGGACGGAGCCCAGCGCCCTGCACAGCTCCACCACCGATGACGGCGCCCCGGTGCGGGTCCACACCACGCCGGGCCGCATCGGTCCGCGCGGCGAGAGTTTCGCCGTCTCCATCTCCCGCCCCCTCGGCGAGATCGACGCCTCGCTGAACCGGCTCGCCCTGCTGCTGACCGCCGTCGCCGGCGCCGGTGTCATCGGGGCGGGCGCCGCCGGGCTCTGGATCGCCAGGACCGGTCTGCGGCCGGTCGACGGTCTGACCCGCGCGGTCGAGCACGTGGCACGGACCGAGGATCTGAGCCTGCGCATCCCGGCCGAGGGCGAGGACGAGATCGCCCGCCTGTCCCGCTCCTTCAACTCCATGACGGCGGCGCTCGCCTCCTCACGCGACCGCCAGGCGCAGCTCATCGCCGACGCGGGCCACGAGCTCCGTACGCCGCTGACCTCGCTGCGTACGAACGTCGAACTGCTCGCCCGCAGCGAGGAGACCGGCCGCGCGATCCCGCCGCGGGACCGTACGGCGCTGATGGCGTCGGTGAAGGCGCAGATGACGGAGCTGGCCTCGCTGATCGGAGACCTCCAGGAGCTGTCCAGGCCGGACGCCCCCGACCCGGGCCCGCTCCAGGTCGTCGCGCTGCACACGATCGTGGAGAGCGCCCTGGAACGCGCCCGTCTGCGCGGGCCGGACCTGACGATAGAGGTGACGCTGCGCCCCTGGTACGTACGGGCCGAACCGGCCGCGCTGGAAAGGGCGTTGGTCAACGTCCTCGACAACGCGGTGAAGTTCAGCCCGCCGGGCGCGACCATCGAGGTCGCGCTCAGCACCCAGGGCGAGTTGACGGTACGGGACCACGGCCCCGGCATCCCGCCGGAGGAACTCCCGCACGTCTTCGAGCGCTTCTGGCGCTCCCCGTCGGCCCGCGCGCTGCCGGGCTCGGGCCTGGGCCTGTCGATCGTGGCGCGCACGGTGCAGCAGACGGGCGGCGAGATCGCGCTGCGCCCGGCGGCGGGCGGCGGCACGGTGGCGGCGATCCGTATCCCGGGCGCGGCGACCCCGCCGCCGGGCCAGACCGACGCGTAGCCGACGGGCCGCCCGGGCGGCCCGTCGGCCGGAGCCCCTGGTGCCGGCCCCGGCCGAGTGGGTGCCGTGCGCGGACTCAGCCGTTGTGCCGGATCAGGGAATCCACCAGCCCGCCCCTGGTCTCCGGGAAGTCCAGCGGCACGATGCCCAGCCCGCGCCAGCCGGCGCCGGCCGACCCGTCGAGCAGCGTGTGCACCTGCGGGTTCAGCCGGTCGGAGTTCCAGCGGGGCGGCAGCAGCGCGGCCGTACTGACGAAGTTGATGAACTGCTTGCCCGGCTGCGTCGCGGCCTTACGGAAGTGCGCCTCGATCTTGGGGTACTTGGCGCCGGGCTCGGCCTGGTAGTCGTCCTGGATGTCGAACAGCCCGCCGTCGCCGTACCGCACTCCCGGCAGCCCGCCGTTGTCCGCGAGCAGCACGACCTTGCCGCGCGCCTGACCGAGCGTGGGCAGGTTGCTGTCGAGCCGGAAGAGGGAACGCCAGCCCTTCCCGTCCAGGTACGTGTCGAAGATCCGCCGGAACTCCGCGTCGTTCACCGACGAGTACTCCTGCTTGACGCGCATCAGCACGGTCTCGGAGGGGTGCGCCTGGAGGAAGTTGCGGCACGCGGTCAGGACGTCGTCGAAGTTGAGATTCTGGTAGTACGCGGCGTGGTGGATCGGGAACGCGTTCTCGAACGCCCGGCACCGCACGTCCAGGAACCGGACGCCGGTGTTCAACTGCTCGGCGATGGTGGTCCCTTGGCAGGCGACGTACAGACCACCGCTGCGGGCACCGGAGTTGTGGGTGCCGGGGAGGGTCAGGCTCTGTACGGGGGTGGAGTCGCCGAATCCGGAGAGCCAGTCGGAGGGGGCGAGTGCGCGCCGGGCCTTCGCGCGGGCGGTGTCGGATGCGACCGCCGTGGCGGCGCCCGTACCGACAAGGGCGGTGGCGGAGACGGCGAGAGCGCCGGCGAGTATTCCTCGGCGGCCAAGTCCAGTACTGGTGGGGGAAGTTGTACCTCTGTCTGTGACCATGAGCCGAATTATGTCGTGCACGCATCACACGGAACAGGGCCCATCGCGACGGTGCGCCGAGTGTTCTCGGCCTATCGGCGCACCGCGACCGGCCGCATGAGAGGTACGCCCGGGCACCGCTTAGGGCGTGTCCCGCGCGGCGGGGTCGTGAGTGATCAGGTCCCCCGGCTGGCACCGGAGGACGTCGCAGATCCTCGACAGGGTCGAGAAGCGGATGGCCTTGGCCCGGCCGTTCTTGAGCACGGACAGGTTGACGACGGTGATGCCCACCTGCGCGGACAGCTCGGTGAGCGTCATGCCGCGCTCGGCGAGGATCCGGTCGAGATGGATTCTGATCGCGTGAAGTTCCTCTTCCGGCATCAGATGGTCCCTTCGAGATCCTCTCGCATGCGCACGCCCTCGCCCATGATCCTCCCCATGATCACTGCCGCGAGGCCGGCCAGGACGAGCACCATCGGTCCGGAGACCGTCGGTCCGGAACCCACGATCGGCGCCATGCTTCCGACGAGCCAGGACTGCGACCAACCGACGACGAGGCCGGTCAGCGGCGTACCCAGCGCGACGGACCAGCCGAGGACGGTGAGCCGTCGCGACACCGCGTCGGTGAACGGCCCCTGTTCCAGAACGGCTTTCAGCAGCCGGGAGAAGAGCAGCAGCGCGAGGGAGCCGAACAGCAGCCAGGGCAGTTCGCCCCCGAGGTCGCCGGCCCGCTGCCCCACGGAGGGGCTGTTCTGACAGAGGGTCGCGGCGCTGCTGGACGCTTCCACGCCCTTGCCGACCGGCAGTCCGCCCTCAAGCGTGGCGTTGGCCCAGAAGCCCGTCCGCACGCAGACCGCACCGTCGTCGAGCATGTGCGTGACCCCGGTGCCTATGAAGGCCAGCCCGCAGAGCACCGCCAGTCCAAAGGTCACCGAGGCCAGGGTCCTCGTGAGTCGCGTGTTCATCGCACCCCTCCCTATCGATTTTCGATATGGCCAACACTAGAGGACCATATCGATATTCGACAAGTCCGGGCGGGGTGCCGGTGATTGCGTCCCGTGGTCAGCGCTGCCTGGCGAGCAGGTCCGCGATCTCCTTGAGCACGAGGTCGGGCCGGTCCTTCGGCACCTCATGAGAACTGCCCTCGGCGGTGACGAGCGTGCGGTCGGGCCCGCCCTTGACGAACGAAGCGGCGGCGTCACGCCAGCGCCGGGAGTCCACGGGGGACCCGTCGAACGGGGTCTTCGCCGAAACTATGACCGTCGCCGGGACGGAGTCCGGCCAAGTGACCTTGTGGAACGCCCGGTGCGCCGGGACGAAGCCCTCCGCGGTGGAGATGAGCTGGCGGTTCTCCGCTTTGTCCGGGTCCTTCTTCGCCGCGTCGACCTGCGGCCGGCTCGCGGCCACGAGACGGGGAATCTCCTCGTCGGTGAAGAACGGGGGGAGGTTGGCGTCGACCAGGACCGCGCCGGAGAGCATCTTCGCGTTGTCCCTGGCGAAGTAGTTCGCGACCTCACCGGCCTGGGAGTGGGAGACCAGGGTCACGCTCTCGGTGACACCCAGTTGCTCAAGCCCCGCCTTGAGGTCACTGACAGCGCTCTCGACCTTCCACGGACCGGGCACCACGTCACTCTTGCCGAGACCGGCCCGGTCGTACGTGATGACGGTGGCGCCGGTGTCCGCGTGGATCTTGGGGGCGAGGTCCTTCCACTGCGAGGAGTCCTCGCCGCCGCCCGAGTCCAGGACGATCGTGCGGCCGTTGCCTTGTGTGACATGGAAGGCCAACCGGCGACCGTCATTGGTGATCATGCGCAGCTTCGATACGCCCGACCGGCCGGCTCCCGGTGAGGTGGACGACGTGGCCGAGGACGAGGGCGAGGACGAGGCAGCGTCCTCGGGGGCGGAGTCGTTGTCACCGCAGGCCGTGACGGCACCGGCGGTCAAGGTCAGCAGGGCGAGGGCCGACAGAACGCGGTAGGCGGACCGGTGCTTTCGGGGCGTGTGGGGGGTGGAGGGAGTGCGGGACATGAGTGATCCTTCGGCGGCTGAGGGTGCTGTTGTGCCTGTGGGTCCAATCATTCGGAGACACGGTTGATCACAGAATCCGGCTGGCACCTCTGTACGTGGTGTCGCTGATGCCAGCGAGCGCGCTGGGGTTAACCCCAGCAGAGCCCACCGAGCGATGTACGTCGTGAACGTGCTGATCACGGGGCCGGCGAGCTTGCGGCCCGATCAACAGGGCGCGGATCACGGCGAGTTCCCTGGAGTCCGCCGCCGTGGCGGACTCCAGGGCATTGCCGTCAGCGCGGACTACCGGGGGGAGCTACTTCCCGCCCCCACCGCTCGGGGCGGGGTCGCGCGGCGCCTCGGGGGGCATGGGGCCTCCGTCGTGCTTGCCGCCGTCGCCCTCGGCCGTAACCCAGGGCATGTCCTGCGAGTGCCGGAACGGAACGCCCCGCCACTCCTCGGCGTCCGGCGCGCGCGTCTCATACGTATCGACGGTCTGTGCGCTCATGCGCCGACCTCCTCTTTCGCGAAGGGTCACGCCGTCGTACCGTCGACGGCGTGACCGGTGAACCGCGAGGCTTGAGCCTCGCGGGTTGGCCATCCGCCCCGACCACTTGACCTGTCCAGGGTTCTCACCGGTCGGGGCGGACACTTGATGGGCCGTCGGGCCCGTCAGGCACAAGGGGACGCGGGGCTCACGTCGAGGACCGGATACGGGCGTACGGTCCACTCGATCCATCGCCCCTCACTGCTGAGCGAGAACCCGCACGGCTCCCCGCGATGCAGCGCCGCGACGGCCCCGAGGGACCCGCCGTACCCGGTCCACCGCAGCGCCCGATCCCGTTCGACGGGCACCAACGTGTCCATGAGCGCGCGCACATCGACACGGATCGCGCGGATGGCCTCGGCGGGGTTGGGCATCGAGCAGTGCGAGACGCGGGTGCGGCTGTCGGCGTCGAGCGTTTCGTACACGACCCGCTCGCACCAGAAGGCGGGGAGCGGCGAACCAGGTTGACGCGGTTGACGCATGCCGGGACCTCCTCGGTACGGCGCGGTGGCCGCCCCCTGCTCGTGGCCGGCGTGACGAGCGGCGAGCAGGGGGCAGCCCTTCGAACCGCTCCCAACTGGCGCAGAAGTGAGGAGCGACGCCTCGAAGTTAGCGTTTGCTGTGCGCGCGTATCAAGTGTTTACCCTCTAACGAGTGATACGGAAACGACCAACGGGCGGCCCCACCTGCGCCGGTGGGAACCGCCCGTCGTGAACGCGCCTCGCCTCAGGCGAGGTTGTCGAACTCGCCTTCCTTGGCACCATCGAGGAACGCACGAAGCTTGACCCGGGAAGTGCGGATGACCACGCCGGGGTTGTCGCTCTCACGCATCAAGATCTCGCCGTCGTGCTCGGCCAGTTCGAGGCAGTTGTTGCCGTCAGGGCCGGACGACTTCGTCGACTTACGCCACTGAATGCCCATGGTTCTCACGCCTTCACACTTGATGTGCGCGGATGAGTGCGGTGAACGCTCGGGACCGAGCGTCTCGCACATGACCCGCTCACGCCAGAAGGCGGCGATCGGTTGAAGAAGCACCAACGGGCGGCCCCACCTGCGCCGGTGGGAACCGCCCGTCGTGAACGCGCCTTACCTCAGGCGAGGTTGTCGAACTCGCCTTCCTTGGCACCATCGAGGAACGCACGAAGCTTGGCCCGGGAGGTACGGATGACCACGCCGGGGTTGTCGCTCTCACGCATCAAGATCTCGCCGTCGTGCTCGGCCAGTTCAAGGCAGTTGTTGCCCTCTGCGGTTGTCGATTTCGACGACTTACGCCACTGAATGTCCATGGTTCTCACGCCTTCATAGTTGCTGTGCGATTGCGCGGATGAAGTCCCGTGAACGCTCGGGATCGAGCGAACGCTCCTCGGTCCGGTCAAGTGCTGCGCGGTAGTTCACGAGATGCGTCTCAGCATCCAGGAACGCGGGCCCGGTCGTCGTGTCCGTCTGCACGGTGTCGAGCTGCGGGACAGGGCCGAAGACGTATTGCGTCGAACCACCGGTGTCCACAAACCCTCCAGCCGCAAACGGGATGACCCGGACGGTGACGTTGTCACGCTCGGACTCCTTCAACAGGTAGTCGAGCTGGCCGCGCGCCACCGCAGAGCCACCGAAGGTCATCCGCAGTGCGGCTTCGTGAATCAGAAACATGAAGTCAGGGGGATTCGTCCTGTCCAGGACATCACGTCGCTTCAAACGGTGCGAGAGCTGACGTCGCTGCCTGGTGACGCTCGGCGGAGGTACCGCTTCGGCGAGCACGGCACGTACGTATTCCTCGTTCTGCAACAGCCCAGGCATGTAGAGCATCTGCACGCACCGAATACCCACCGCGTGGTGCTCCAACTCGGCCAGATCCAGCGCACCGCTCGCGAGATCCCCGCGATAGTCCTCCCACCAACCCGTGATGCGCTCCGCCGCCATACCGGCCAGCGCGTCCACGTACGCGGCGTCCGGACACGCGTAGTGGCCGGCCCAGGTCCGCACCCGTTCCGGGCTCACGCCGAAGCGGCCCGATTCGGTGTTGCTGATGGTGGTGCGGTCCGTGCCCAGCACTTCCGCGGCCTGGGTCATGGAAAGGCCGGTGTGCTCCCGGATCTTGCGTAGCTCGGTACCCAAGCGGCGCTGTCGTGCCGTGAGTGCCTTCCTCGGTGCCATCGGCCTCTCCTCTTGTCGGGGCTCAGTCTGGCCTGCCAGCCTCACCACAATCCACTTGGTTACCCATAATATCCAGTCAGGTACCACGCGTTATGGATACAGGCTACTGTCCTCTCAGCACCGCGCCACGCGTCAGCGGCTCGAAGTGCCGCCGCGCAAGCGCGCCCAAGTCCGGACCCCACGTTGGGAGACGACGACATGACGCCTGCCACCCTCACCCCAACTCCCGTACCACCCCCGCCCCCTCACGGCGGTGAGACCTACCGACTCGCCGTGCCCAACACGGCCTCCGCGCCGAAGATCGCGCGAGAATTCCTCGGCACGCTCCTCCGCGTCAGCAGGCACGACGCCCTCGCCGACGACGCCCGCCTCTGCGTAACCGAGCTGGTCACGAACGCGCACCGGCATACACGAACCCACCGGATCGGGGTGACCGTCGCCGTCAACCGGAAGCGGATCACCGTGTACGTGACGGACGACGCGCCCTGGTCCCTGCCCGTACCCAGCACCACCCCCAGGGAGCACGAACTCGGCTGCGGCCAGGGCGTGTTCCTGCTGGACCGCGTCGCCGAGGCGTGGGGGGCGACCATCTACGGGGGCCTCTCCCCCAGCCACAAGGCCGTCTGGTTCACCCTCGCGCGAGCGGGGACGGCCCCCGCGTAATGGTCATGGAACTCACCGGCCCGTACGGGGACTTCGTCCTCATCGCCATCGTCCTCGGCGTGATCGCCGCCGGTATCGCGAGCGACCACGTGTGATCGGGAACGACGACCGACAGGATTTCCTGTCTTGACAAAATTTCTTGTCGGTCCGATCCTGGAGACGTGCTGGACGTCGCTGTGATCGAAGAACCCGCCGCGGCCGAGTCGTCCCTGGACCCGATACGGTCCCGGATCCTCGCCGCCCTGGCCGAGCCCGGCTCGGCCGCCATGCTGGCCGTCCGCCTGGGGTTGCCCAGGCAGAAGGCCAACTACCACCTGAAGGAGTTGGAACGCCACGGACTGGTCGAGCTCGCCGAGGAGCGGCGCAAGGGCAACGTCACCGAGCGGGTGTACCGCGCCACCGCCGCCTCCTACGTGATCTCCCCCAGCGCGCTGTCCGCCGTCAGTCCGGATCCCTCACGCTCTCCCGACCAGCTCTCCGCCCGATGGTTGCTCGCTCTGGGGGCCCGGCTGGTGCAGGAGGTCGGGACGCTGCTGGGCGGCGCCGCGCGGGCCCGGCAGCGGGTGGCGTCCTTCGGCATCGACGCCGAGGTGCGCTTCGCCTCCGCGGCGGACCGGCTGGAGTTCGCCGACGAACTGGCGCAGACGGTGGCAGCGCTCGTCGGCCGCTACCACGACGAGTCCGCACCGGGCGGCCGGAGTCACCGGGTGGTCGTGGGGCTCCACCAGATCCCCGCGTCCCCGCCGGAAGCCGGGGGAACACACCAACACGCACCCGAAGCAGGACAGGAAGACCAACGATGACGCACCCGTTCGAGATCGAACTGGAGACGACCCTCCCGGCGAGCCCGGAAGAGGTCTGGGAGGCCATCGCGACAGGCCCGGGGATCGACTCCTGGTTCATGGGCCACAACGAAGTGGAGCCGCGCGAGGGCGGCGTCGCCTCCATGGACACCGCCGGCCACCGCGAGGAAGCGGTCATCACCGCTCATGAGCCCGGCAAGCGCTTCGCGACCCGTACGCCGCCCGGCGAGGACGGCCGGTTCATGGCCTTCGAGTACCTGATCGAGGGAAGGGATCGCGGCAGCACCGTGCTCCGCGTCGTCCACAGCGGGCTGCTCGGGGACGACTGGCAGGACGAGTACGACGCCCTGCGCCGCGGCTGGCCCTTCCACCTCCACACGCTCCGCGAGTATCTGTCCCACTTCCCCGGACGCGTCGGGGTGCCCGTCTTCGCCATGGCGCCCTCGCACGGGAAGCCGCAGCGGGAGGTACGGGAAGCCCTCGTCCGCGGGCTGTC
The DNA here is from genome assembly GCF_040560175.1 of Streptomyces panacea. Taxonomy (NCBI): domain Bacteria; kingdom Bacillati; phylum Actinomycetota; class Actinomycetes; order Kitasatosporales; family Streptomycetaceae; genus Streptomyces; species Streptomyces panacea. The sequence goes on along the minus strand of NZ_JARJHW010000047.1, from coordinate 29,785 downwards.
ACTGCCCGTCCCGGTCACCGTGGGCGCCCGGGCCCACGCCGAGCCGGCCGGCCTGGCGCCGCTGGACGGCGAAGTGGTCTGGGTGGACGACGAGCGCATCGGACTGCGTACGGCCCACGGGCTCTACACCTTCCACCACGGGTCCGGCGTGGCGCTGCTGTTCCACCACCTGTTCGGGCCGGAGACGGACGGGGCCGAGTCCGCCTGGCAGGGGTGGCTGAACGACCTCCTCGCCTGACCGCGCGGGTACGCCCGCCGACAAACGCACGACACCGCGACTTCACGACGCCGCGACGCCGCGACTTCACGACTTCACGACGACCGCAAGCAGTCGAAGACCGACACCGGAAAGCAAGGAAATCTCATGCGTACCCTGATCAGCACCGCCTTCATCTCGCTCGACGGCGTCGTGGAGGCCCCGGGCGGCGAGCCCGGCTACCGCAACTCCGGATGGACCTTCAAGGACGTCGAATTCCTCCCCGAGGCGTTCGACATCAAGGGCCGGGAGCAGGAGCAGTCCGCCGCGATCCTGATGGGCCGGGTCAGCTACGAGGCGTTCAGCCCCGTCTGGCCGGACATGGAGGAATTCGCCCACTACAAGAGCGTGCCGAAGTACGTCGTCTCCACCACCCTCACCGAGGACAGGCTCGTCTCGAACTGGGGCGAGACGACGATCCTGGGATCGCTCGACGACGTCGCGAAACTGAAGGAGACCGAGGGCGGCCCGATCATCGTCCATGGCAGCGCCTCCCTGAACCGCGGCCTCTCGGACGCGGGCCTGATCGACCGCTATCACCTGCTCGTCTTTCCGCTGCTGCTCGGCGCGGGCAAGCGGCTGTTCAGCGGCACCGACAAGGACACGCAGAAGCTGAAGCTGGTCGAGCACGCCGCGTACGACAACGGCCTCCAGCTGAACGTGTTCGACGTCGTGCGCTGAGGTCGACGTCCGCGCGGACCCTCCTCGATCAATTCGATTAATCAAGTTTGACTAGCCAGCGCTACGAGCATACGCTTCGAGCCAGCGATCTGGTCAAGCTTGACCAATGAAGCACGGGAGACAGCGCATGCCCCTTCTGCCCGACACCGGTTACACCCCCACCCCTGACGAACTCGCCTCCGTGGCGGCCTGGTTCGCCGCGTACGACGCCCACAGCGCCAAGCGGGACATCGCACGGATGGCGGACGTCGCCGTCTTTCCGCTCAATCTCGTCAGCGACAACGCGGCCGGCGACGGGGCCTCGGCCCAGTGGGACCGGGAGCAGTTCATCGCGACGATGACCCATGTGATGGGCGACAGCGGGGACGGGGACCTCACGTTCGACTCCGTCCGTACGCCCGTCTTCCTCACCTCCGCGATGGTCGTCGTCTTCACCGACTCCACGATGACGACGACCGGGGGCGAGACCCAGCAACTGCGCTACGCCGACGTGCTGATCAAGCGGAACGGCGAGTGGGCGTTCCAGACGATGATCCAGGGCGGCTGGGGCGACAACCTCGGCTGAGCAGCGGGGATCCGGCCCTTCGCCCGGACCTGGGCCCACGAACTCAAGGGCCGTGGCGTCCGGGCGAACGCGATCTCCCCGGGCACCATCGACACCCCGGACTCGACGCCTGGGCCGGATCGGGCGCGCCGCCGAGGGTCCGGACGGCCGTCCGGGCGGGGCCCGAGGTCGGCGCCGACCGGGCCGTACGGCGGCGTTGTCACACCCCGGCGATACCGTCGGACGGTCCGGTCCCTTCGCCGTGGAGTTCCCATGAGTGACGCGTACTCACCCATCCCCGAGCTGAACCTGCTCAAGGAGTTTCACGACCGGCAGCCGTGCCTCTCCGACGGCTTCGAGATGTACGAGTACGGGCAGCCGGACGACGCGCTCATCCACTGGCTGGACATGGCCGGTTCGCGGGACCCGGAGCTGCCGGGCCGCCTCGCGCGGCTCGTTCCCTTCGCCCAGGCCACCGGCTCCGGTTCGTTCTACGCGCTGTGGCGGTGCGACGACCGGGCCGATCTCGCCACCCTGCCCGTCATCCGCTTCGGCGACGAGGGCGACCTCGATGTGGTCGCGTCCGGGCTGCGGGACCTGTTCCGGCTGCTCGCGGTGGACGACGAGTGCTACTCGCCCGACGGCGGGGAGGGCGAGGTGGGACGCGGCGACGACCACGCCGCCTACCTGATCTGGCTGCGGCACGAATTCGGGCTCACTCGGCCCGCGGACCCGCGGGCGATCATCGACGCGGCGACGGAGGAGTACGGAGACCGATTCGCCGACTGGCTGCGGCAGTTCGCGGCGCCCGAGATAGCCGACGAGGTCCGGCGCCCGTTCTCGTAACAGACCACCCTCTACCGGCCTGGTCGCATCACTCCTTATTTTCCTCATGGAACGAAGGATAGGGAAGCTTGAGGTAATATTCGTATGCATGGAGAGCAGTGAGCGCGACCTGTACTCGGTCGGCGAGGTCGCCGAGCGGCTGGGGCTGCATGTGCGGACCGTCCGAAACTACGTACGCGACGGGCGGCTGAAGGCTGTCCGGATCGGCAAGCAGTACCGCATCAGCCGGGCGGACTTCGAGGCCCTGACCAGCCTCCCGGAGACCGGGGAACCCGCGGCGGCGGCCGATATTCCGCGCGTGCGGCACGTCGAGGTGTCGAGCATCGTGCAGATCGAGTCGGTCGGCCCCGAATCGGCGAGCCGGCTCAGCACTCTCATCACGGCGAGCGCGCAGTCCGTACGGGACACGGCGGACTCCCTGCGTATCCAGGTGGTCCACGACAGGGAACGGGCCCGCATGAAGATCGTGATCCTCGGCGGCGCCGCCGACACCGCCGCTCTGCTGAACCTGATCGACGGCGTACTCGGGCCGGGCAACGACCTGCTGCCCACCGAAGGATGGGAGACGGACCGTGCCTGATCTGCTCGTGGAGCACCATGGCGTACAAGTGCTCGTGTGCGACGCCGACGGCGCGTCGATCGGCAGCGTCCAGGACGCGCTCGACCATCTTGTCGGCGCGGCCTTCGAGGGCGCGGAGCTGGTCGCGGTCCCGGCCGGGCGGTTCGACGACAGCTTCTACGACCTCAGCAGCGGCCTGGCCGGCGCGATTCTCCAGAAGTTCGCCAACTACCGGCTCCGGCTGGCCGTGGTCGGGGACATCTCGCACCATCTGCTGGCCAGCGCGGCCCTGCCCGATCTCGTACGAGAGGTGAACCGAGGCCGGGACATCTGGTTCGTCTCCGACCTCGACGAACTCGCGGCGCGGCTCGGCGGCTAGAGGCTGTCCCGTAGGGCGTGTCCGCGGGGTCCCGCCTCGCTCGCACGCCGAGGCCGTGTTATTCGCAGAACACCAGCACCTTGGCACCGGGGTCGTCGACGTCGACGACGACCTCGTCGAGCTGATCGATGAACTCCTCGATCTGCTGCGGCTTCAGCTCGGTGAGATCGATCGGCACGCCCGACTTGGTCAGCGCCGCGTTGACCCGGGTGAGCGCCTGCGGAGGCATGAGGCTCGCGAGCCGGACCCCCGCGCGCAGCAGTTGCAGCGGGATCTGGAGGTTGATCCGGCTCGGCCCGTCGCCACCGCCGTCGTCCTCCGAACTCACCAGCACGCGCAGGTACTTGGGCCGGGATTTCGAGTGGGGCGCCGCCCCGGGCGGCGACTCGGGCCTGTCCCGTTCGAGGGCGGCGATCAGCCGCTCGGCCTCGTCCGCGGTGATCTTGCCCTCGGCCAGCATCTGCAAGACCTGGCGGCGTTGCTCGTTCATGGTTGTTCTCCCTCTCCGACCCATCGGCTCATCGGCTCATCTGACGCTTATCAGCAGGGCAGTTCGGCCCTGTTCGATCTCGAACCGGGTGCCGGGCAGCGCCCACAGCAGTCGCCCGGTGCCACGCAGCGCGCCCACCGGACTCACCCGGGTGGCGAGGCATGCGACCAGTCCGGCCGCCACGGCGAGCGGCAGCAGCGGTGACAGCACCAGCAGCACCGGCAGGACGGGGACGTACAGCCGCAGCCGGCGGCCGTCGGAACGGCGGCCTCGCACCGTCACCAGGTGCGGCATCATCGGGGCTTCTCCAGCTCGGCCAGCGCCTCCTCGACGCTGATCTCCCCCTGCCGCAGGCGGTCGACGACATCGGCGCCGGTGGGCGCCGGGTCGGTGTCGACGAATTCGAGGCGTTCGGCGATCCGGTTCAGCCGGGACTTGATCGTCGGGTAGCTCACCCCGAAGATCCGCTCCATCTCCTTGATCGAACCGTGCGACCGTACGAACGCGGTGACGAACACCTGGTCGTCCACCCCGAGCTGAGCCAGCTGCGGCGTCTCGAACTGCCCCTCCACCGCGATGCCGCTGCCCACGAGGCGGACCCGCTCGACCACGAACGGCTGCCCTTGGGTCAGGTCCGTCAGCTCCTGCCAGTCCACGCGGGACTCCCTTACTCTCAGCAACCTGCCCGTCATTCATTTGTATATTGAGTTTCTTGAACAGTCAACGCACAAAGCTTGAGTTTTCTTATCAGACCTTCAAGAAACCGAACCGCCCCGCATCCCGGCGCGCCGTGGCGCCACCACCCCCCCACAAAGGGTTGCGCATGGCGCCACAATGGTGCCACTATGACGTCATGGACCTCACGCCGTATGTCGACAACCTCCGCCGCGAACTCGCGGTGGCCGCCGAAGCGGGCGGCGACGAAGCCCGCGCGCTGGCCGAGCGGCTCACCGCTCCCCTGGAGTCGGCGACCCGCCTGACGATGCTCAACGTGCTCTCCGCCGCGATGGACGAGATCACCCGTGAACTCGCCCCCGGCTCGGTCGACGTACGACTGCGCGGGCTCGACCCGGACTTCGTCGTGACACGGCCGGCGCGCGAGGAGGCGCACGAGGCATACGAGACGTACGACAGGAGCGGGCCCGCCGAGCCGCTCAGGGCCCCGGCCCCCGCACCCGCCGACGGCGACGACGGCGGCGGCGGCACCGCCCGCGTCAATCTGCGCCTGCCCGCCCACCTCAAGACCCGCGCCGAGGAGGCCGCGAGCCGCGAGGGTCTGTCGGTCAACGCGTGGCTGGTACGCGCCGTGTCGGCCGCGGTCGAAGGCGGCGGCGCCCCGTCACGTACAGCGGAGAAGCCGCGGACCACCCGCACCGTCGGACAGAGCTACACGGGCTGGGTGCGCTAGCCCCAGAGAGCCTCACAGAGCCCCACCGACACCACGCCCCACCAGCGGGGACGCCACCAAGACCCAAGAGGACGGGACCGCCATGCCTTCTTTCGACGCTCCTTTCGACACCCCGCAACCCATCACCGCCACCACCCACGTGGAGGCCGGATCCATCCGGTTCATCGCCGCCGCCCGGCTCGACACCCTCGTGCAGGTGCAGCCCCGCGACCCGAAGAAGGAGCAGGACGTCCGGACGGCCGAGCAGACCGAAGTGCGTTACGTGAACGGCCTGTTGACCATCAAGACGCCCAAGCAGCGCTATCTCGTCGGGCGCACCGGCACCGTCGATGTGACAGTCGACCTGCCCACCGGCTCACAGGTGGAGGTGACCGGCGCCTGGGCCCAGGTGCACGGTGAGGGCCGGCTCGGCAGGGTCCGGGTGAAGACCTCGTCGGGCGACGTCCGCCTCGACACCACCGGGCCGCTGGACCTGGTCGCCTCGCACGGCAGCATCACCGTGGACCACGTCCAGGGGCCCGCCGAGATCACCACCAGCTCCGGCAGCATGCGCGTCGGCACCGTCGACGGCACGGCCGTCCTGAAGAACTCGCACGGCACCACGACCGTCGGCGACGCCCTGGGTGATCTGCGCGTGAGCGGCGCCAACGGCGACATCCTCATCGAGCACGCCGAGGGCTCGGTCACCGCAACCACCGCCCACGGCGCCCTGCGCGTGGACGATGTCGCCCGCGGGACCGTTCAGCTGGAGACCTCCTTCGGCGCCATCGAGATCGGCATCCGCCAGGGCACGGCCGCCTGGCTCGACGCCAGCTCACGCGCCGGACAGGTACACAACACGCTCACCGCCTCCGACAGCCCGGGCAAGTCGGAGGACACGGTCGAGGTCAGGGCCCACACCCGCTACGGCAACATCGACATCCGCCGCGCCCGGTCCTGACCCGCGAGCGCGGCCACATCGACCAGGTTCACCTTCGTCAACCGCTGGGCGGGGACGACGAAGGGCGGCGGGACGTGAATTCCGTCCCGCCGCCCAACCGCCCCGACCGCGCTCGTACGCCGCGGCCGTACCGGTGACTACTTGATGATCGTGATCCGGTCCGTCGCCGGCGGCGCCAGCGGCGCGGTGGCCGTGGAGTTCGCCGCGAGGTAGGCGTTGAACAGGTCCAGGTCGGACGCGGCGACCAGCTTGTTCGTGCCCTGGCCCAGCGCCGCGAAGCCGTCGCCGCCACCGCCGAGGAACTCGTTCATCGCGACGCGGTACGTCTTCGCCGGGTCCAGCGCCGCACCGTTGAGCTTCACCGAGTCCGTGACGATCCGGGCGGCGCCCGTCTTGGTCATGTCCAGGGTGTAGGTGAAGCCCTTCGAGACCTGGAGGATCTTGTTGGACGCCTCGTTGGAACCGCTGACCTGCTGCTGGAGCGCGGTGATGAGCTGCGCGCCGGTGAGGTCGACCACGTTCATCATGTTGGTGAACGGCTGCACGGTGAACGCCTCGCCGTACGTCACCACACCGTCGCCCTCAAGGCCGGACGCCTTGTAGACGAGGTCGGAGCGGATACCGCCCGGGTTCATGAACGCCACCTGCGCGCCGCCCTTGTCGGCCGGGGACAGGCCCGCGAGCTGCGCGTCGGCGATCACGTTGCCGAGCGGCTTCTCCGGCGCGGTGGAGCCGCGGCCGTTGATGTCGGCGGAGATGAAGCCCTGCGGGGCGCCCGCGATCGGCGCGGCGGTCTTGTTCCAGCGCGCGATCAGGTCGGTCATGTCCTGGGCCTTGGCCTGGTTACGGCTGACCACGTGGTTGGCCGACTTCACCTTCGTACGGACGATGTCGTTGGTCCGCAGGTCGTAGGTGAGCGTGGTGTCCGTGTAGACCTTGCCGAACGACGACGCCGAGGTCACCATGCGGTCGTTGCCGTCCGGGTCGGGGACGGTGCACGCGTACGCCTGGTGCGTGTGGCCCGTCACCAGCGCGTCGACCTTGGGCGTGATGCCCTTCGCGATGTCGACGACCGGACCCGAGATGCCGTCACCGGGGCCGGGGCTGTCGCAGTCGTAGTTGTACGAGTCGGAGGCCGGGGCCCCGCCCTCGTGGATGAGCGCGACGATCGACTTGACGCCCTGGCGGTCCAGTTCCTTGGCGTACTTGTTGACGGTCTCGATCTCGTCGTGGAACTTCAGGCCCTTGACGCCCTCGGCGGTGACGATGTTCGGGGTGCCCTCCAGGGTCACGCCGATGAAGCCGACCTTGACGCCGTTCTTCTTCCAGACGGTGTACGGCTTGAGGACCGGCTTGCCGGACTTCTCGTACGTGGCGTTGGCCGCCAGGTAGGGGAAGTCGGCGCCCTTGAACTTCTTGCCCTTCTCGAAGCAGCCCGCCGTCGGGTGACAACCACCCTTCTGGAGACGGGTCAGCTCGGCGGAACCCTCGTCGAACTCGTGGTTGCCCACGGCCGAGACGTCGAGGTCGATCTTGTTGAGCGCCTCGATGGTGGGCTCGTCGTGGAACAGGCCGGACAGCAGCGGGCTCGCGCCCACCATGTCGCCGGCCGCCGCGGTGATGGAGTACGGGTTGCCCTGGCGCGCGGTGCGCAGCGAGCTGGCCAGGTACTCGACACCACCGGCGGCCACGGGCTTGACCGTGCCGTCGGCCTGGATCTCGTTCACGTTGCCCGAGGACCCGGCCGGAGGCTCCAGGTTCCCGTGCAGGTCGTTGAAGGACAGCAGCTGAACGTCCACGGTGCGGGGCTTGGGGTGCCCGTGTCCGTGGCCGTCGCCGCGGCCGGGCGTCCCGGCGGCGGCAGGTGCGGCGGCGGCGAGTGCGCCGAGTGTGGCCAGTCCGGCTACGGCGGCGAGCACCCGCCGGGCCGCGCGGTTTTTCTGCGGTGTCGCTGACATCGAACCCCTTGTTGCTTCCGCTTGTAAGTTCCGTGTGAGGGAGAACAGCTGCGAGCGGCAGCCTAGAGTCCACGCGCGTAGAGCAACAGGGGGGTTCTGGTTACGACCTGGTTGCCAATGCCCGTCGAGCAGTGGTCCCGGGTGAGCGGATACGAACGAGTACGAACCGGTACGAGCGCGTACATGGGCACGTACCCGGGGGAACGCGCGGGTGCGCCGTACCCTCGACGCATGACTGAAACCGCAGCCGTCGATCCGGGCCGGCAGATCGAGACCCTCGACGAGATCACCCCCGAGCAGGCACGGGCCGTCCTCGAACTGCTCGACGCGGCGGCCGGGTCCGACGGGGTGCAGGCCGTCTCCGAGCAGGGGCGGTTGCAGTTGCGTGGGGAGCCGAGGGCCGGGGTGCGGCATTTCCTGTTGACCGTCGGCGGGGAGCTGACGGGGTACGCCCAGCTGGAGGACACCGACCCCGTCGAGGCGCCGGCCGCCGAGTTGGTCGTGCATCCGTCACACCGGGGGCGCGGGCACGGGCGGGCGCTCGGGGCCGCGCTGCTGGCCGCGTCCGGGAAGCGGCTGCGGGTGTGGGCGCACGGCGGCAAGTCGGCCGCCCGGCATCTGGCACAGGTGCTCGGGCTGACCATGTTCCGTGAACTGCGCCAGCTGCGGCGGCCGTTGAAGCCCCTGGACATCGCCGAGCCGGTCCTGCCCGACGGTGTCACCGTCCGTACCTTCGTGCCCGGCCAGGACGACGCCGCCTGGCTCGCCGTCAACGCCGCCGCCTTCGCCCACCACCCCGAGCAGGGCGGACTCACACAGCGCGATCTCGACGACCGTGTCGCCGAGCCGTGGTTCGACCCGAAGGGCTTCTTCCTCGCCGAGCGGGACGGCCGGCTCGTGGGCTTCCACTGGACCAAGGAGCACGCCGCCGAACACCTCGGCGAGGTGTACGTCGTCGGCATCAGCCCCGACGCGCAGGGCGGCGGCCTCGGCAAGGCGCTCACCGCCATCGGGCTGCGGCACCTGGCCGCGCGGGGCCTGCCGACCGCGATGCTCTACGTCGACGCCGACAACACGGCCGCCGTGACGGTCTACGAGCGGCTGGGTTTCGCGACGCACGAGGTGGACCTGATGTATCGGACGGAGTCGTAGGGCCGGCGCTCGCCAAGCACCCGAAGGGGCGGTGGAGTTGACACCGCCCCTTCTTCGTCCCATGCTTTCACTACTTCCCTAGTGAAAGGGTGCTTGCGTGATCGAATACCGCATCGACCGGCGCAGCGGTGTCGCCACGTACCTCCAGATCGTCCAGCAGACCAAACAGGCGCTGCGACTCGGCCTGCTGGAGCCCGGCGACAAACTGCCCACCGCCCGCGAGGTCGTGGAGGCCACCGCCATCAATCCCAACACCGTCCTCAAGGCCTACCGCGAACTGGAGCGCGAGGGTCTCGCCGAAGGGCGCCGCGGGCTGGGGACCTTCGTACGCGGCACCCTCGGCGGCGGCGCCGCCGACAGCCCGCTGCGGGCCGAACTCCGTGCCGAGCTCGCCACGTGGGCCGAACGGGCCCGGGACGGGGGGCTGGAGAGGGACGACCTGTCCGCCCTCTTCGACTCCGTCCTCGCCGAACACTTCACGACGCACACCGGCACGAGCGTCACGAACAAGGGGGAACACTCATGACAGCCGCGGCGATCGAGGCCACCGGCCTCGGCAAGCGCTACGGGAAACGGCGCGGCTGGGCCCTGCGCGACTGTTCCTTCCGGGTGCCCGCCGGCCGTATCTGCGCCCTCGTCGGCCCCAACGGCGCCGGCAAGTCCACGCTGCTCGCCCAGGCCGCGGGAGTGCTCCCGGCCACCGAAGGCGGCATCCGTGTCCTCGGCGAGCGCCCGGCCGATGCCCGCGAACGGATCGCGTACGTCGCCCAGGACAAGCCCCTGTACCGGCAGTTCACGATCCGCGACACCCTGCGCATGGGGCACGAACTCAACCCCGGCCGCTGGGACGCCGAAGCCGCCGAGCGGATCGTCGCCGAGGGACGGCTCGACCTCGGCGTACGCGTCCGTACGCTCTCCGGCGGCCAGCGCACCCGCGTCGCGCTCGCCCTCGCGCTCGGCAAGCGGCCCGAACTGATGCTGCTGGACGAGCCGATGGCCGACCTCGATCCACTCGCCCGCCATCAGCTCATGGGCACGCTCATGGCCGAGGCCGCGACACACGGCACCACCGTCGTGATCTCGTCGCACATCCTCACCGAGCTGGAAGGCACCTGCGACTACCTCCTGCTCGTCGACGACGGGCACATCCGCCTCGGCGGCGAGACCGAGGACCTGCTGACCGCGCACCGGCTGGTCACCGGCCCCGTACGCGACCTGGCGCCGCACACGGTCGTGGACTCGCGCACCACGGGACGCCAACTCACCGCGCTGATCCGCCCCGACGGACCGGTCGGCCACGACTGGCGGACCGTGGAACCATCCCTGGAGGAACTGTTGCTCGCCCACCTGCGTTCCCCGGGCGCGCCCCTCCTGCTGACGCCGAGCGCCGAATCGCGGAGCACCGAGCGGCCAGTGGCGGTGACGGCATGAGCAGCCTGACTCCGCGCGGCCCGGCCTGGGTCGCGGTACGACAGCACCGTCCCGCGCTGTGGACGGCGCTGCTCGTCACGGTGCTCACCGTCGGCTGCCTGGTCGCGGCCCGTATCTGGGTCGGCTCGGCAGGGGCCATGGTGAACTGCGGCAAGGGGTGTGCGTACGGCACAACGGCGAGCGGCTGGTTCCGCTGGGCGGAGAACTACGTCGGCGGCGCCGCCGTCCTGCTGCCGCTCGTCGTCGTGGCGTTCACCGCGGGGCCGCTGGTCGCCCGTGAGCTGGAGTCGGGCATGTACCGACTGGCATGGACCCAGTCGGTGTCGCCCGCCCGCTGGCTCACCGTCCGCCTCGCCGGCGCGGCCGTGATCGCCACGGCGGGTGCCGTTCTCCTGGCCGCCACTTTCCGCTGGAGCAGGTCCTACAGCCAGGATGACGAGTCCCTGTCCATGGCCCGGTCCTGGAGCGATCGCGAGGTCTACCCCGCCCTGGGACTGACCGTTGTCGGCTACGTCCTGCTGGCGGTCGCCGTCGGCGCGCTCGCGGCCGTACTCCTGCGCCGTACCCTCCTGGCGATGGCCGCCGGCCTGGCCGCCACGGGGGGAGTCTCGCTGTTCTTCGCCTGGGTGCGGCCCAACCTGTGGCTGGTCCTCAAGACAGAGGGGGGCGCGGACGCGAGCCCCTTCACCGCGTCGTCCGATCCCTGGATCGTACGAGAGGGCGTCGTCCTCGCCGACGGCAGCCGGATGACCTACCAGCAGTGCTGGGACATGGGTTTCTCGAAGTCTCCGTGCGACCCGGGCTCCACCCCCACGGCCGCCACACACTTCTACGAGTACCACCCCGAGTCGCACTTCTGGCCCCTCCAGCTCGTCGAGACCGGCATCGTCCTCGTCCTGGCCGCCGCGTGCGTCTTCGCCGCGTTCAAGGTATTGGGGCGGCGGCACGGCTGAGTCCGGTACACGTACGGGGTCCCGCCCGCCGCGTGGAGGCGGGCGGGACCCCGTACGACCCCGCCCCGCTTCCCCTGCACGTCATGTCGCCGTTACCGGCCATTCAGACGCGCTTGCGACGCTCTCGGAATGCAGCCCGCTGTGCCCCCCACTCCCAACGGCAGGTTCCGCCTCGCCCCCGCCGGCTCCGACGCGCCTGTCGTGCCTTCCGCGCGGAACAATGGAGGTATGAGCCAGCAGCCTGCCGAGACCCCGGTCCACCCGCAGCCGTCCGTCGGGTCCATCGCCGCACACCGGCCGCACACGGTCAGTGCCGCGGTGTCCGATCTGGAGCCCGATCTCGACGCCGATCTCGACTCGTACGAGCAGGACGACCACGCCGAGGGCGACGAGCTGCCCCAGGGCCGCTTCCTCGACCGTGAGCGCAGCTGGCTCGCCTTCAACGAACGCGTACTGGAACTTGCCGAGGACCCGGCCACGCCGCTACTCGAACGGGCGAATTTCCTCGCGATCTTCGCGTCGAACCTGGACGAGTTCTTCATGGTCCGCGTCGCGGGCCTGAAACGCCGGATAGCGACCGGCGTCGCCACCCGTTCGGCCTCAGGGCTCCAGCCCCGCGAAGTGCTCGACCTGATCTGGACCCGGTCGCGGGAGATCATGGCGCGGCACGCCGCCTGCTTCCAGCAGGACATCTCCCCCGCGCTGGCCGACGAGGGCATCCACCTGATCCGCTGGGGCGACCTCACGGAGAAGGAGCAGGCGCGCCTCTTCACCCTGTTCCGGCAGCAGATCTTCCCCGTCCTGACGCCGCTGGCCGTGGACCCGGCGCACCCCTTCCCGTACATCTCGGGGCTCTCCCTCAACCTCGCGGTCGTCGTCCGCAACCCCGTGAGCGGCCACCGCCACTTCGCCCGCGTCAAGGTCCCTCCTCTGCTGACCCGCTTCCTGGAGGCGTCCCCGCAGCGGTACGTGCCGCTGGAGGACGTCATCGCGGCGCACCTGGAGGAGCTGTTCCCCGGGATGGAGGTCCTGGCGCACCACATGTTCCGGGTCACCCGCAACGAGGACCTGGAGGTGGAGGAGGACGACGCGGAGAACCTCCTCAAGGCGCTGGAGAAGGAGCTCATGCGGCGCCGCTTCGGTCCGCCGGTGCGCCTGGAGGTCGAGGAGTCGATCGACCCGTACGTGCTCGACCTGCTGGTACGCGAGTTGAAGGTGTCCGACGCCGAGGTCTATCCGCTGCCGGGGCCGCTGGATCTGACCGGGCTGTTCGGGATAGCCGCACTCGACCGGCCGGAGCTGAAGTTCCCCAAGTTCATCGCGGGCACGCACCGCGACCTCGCGGAGGTGGAGTCGGCGTCGGCGCCGGACATCTTCGCCGCGCTGCGGGAGCGCGACGTACTGCTGCACCACCCGTACGACTCGTTCTCCACCTCCGTCCAGGCGTTCCTGGAGCAGGCGGCGGGCGACCCGGACGTGCTGGCGATCAAGCAGACGCTGTACCGGACGTCCGGCGACTCCCCGATAGTCGACGCGCTGATCGACGCCGCCGAGTCGGGCAAGCAGGTCCTGGTCCTCGTGGAGATCAAGGCCCGCTTCGACGAGCAGGCGAACATCAAGTGGGCGCGCAAGCTCGAAGAGGCCGGCTGCCATGTCGTGTACGGGCTGGTCGGGCTCAAGACCCACTGCAAGCTCTCGCTCGTGGTCCGGCAGGAGGGCGAGACCCTGCGCCGCTACAGCCATGTCGGCACCGGCAACTACCACCCGAAGACGGCACGGCTCTACGAGGACCTGGGCCTGCTCACGGCCGACCCGCATGTCGGGGCGGACCTCTCCGACCTCTTCAACCGGCTGTCGGGCTACTCGCGGCGCGAGACCTACCGCCGGCTGCTGGTCGCGCCCAAGTCGCTGCGCGACGGGCTGATCACGCGGATCAACAAGGAAGCGGCGCACCACCGTTCGGGCCGCCCCGCCTACGTACGCATCAAGGTCAACTCGATGGTCGACGAGGCCGTGATCGACGCGTGCTACCGCGCGGCGCAGGCGGGCGTACCGGTCGACATCTGGGTGCGGGGCATCTGCGCCGTGCGCCCCGGAGTGCACGGCCTGTCGGAGAACATCCGGGTGCGCTCCATCCTCGGCCGCTTCCTCGAACACTCCCGCATCTTCGCCTTCGGCAACGGCGGCGAGCCCGAAGTGTGGTTCGGCAGCGCCGACATGATGCACCGCAACCTCGACCGTCGTATCGAGGCACTGGTACGGGTCACCGACCCGGCGCACCGCGCGGCCATCACCCGGCTTCTGGAGACCGGCATGGCGGACGACACCGCCTCCTGGCATCTGGGCGCCGACGGGAACTGGACCCGGCACTCCGTCGACGCGGACGGGCAGCCGCTCAGGCACGTACAGGAAATGCTCATTGACGCCCGGAGGCGCCGGCGTGCAGCACCATGAAGCAGACACCGCCGGCTCGGTCGGTACGGCTCAGCCCTCCCAGCCCTCCCAGCCCTCCCAGCCCGACGACGCCTTCGAGGCGACCGCGGGCCAGGTCCTCGCCGGGTATCTGAACACCCGGTGCGGGGACTTCCTGCGCAGCCTGCGGCTGTACGGGGAGAGCGGTTCGGACACGGCGGCGGCCGAGGAGGCGGCGTCGGCGCTGCGCTGTTCGGCGCGGCGGATCGCGGGCAGCCTGCACACGTTCCGGGTGCTGCTCGACCCGGTGTGGGCGGACCAGCTCCGTACGGAACTGGGCTGGCTCTCCGGCACACTCGCCCAGGAGTACGCGTGCACGACGCGGCTGCACCGGCTGGTGTCGGCGCTGGCGCGGCTGTCGGGGGCGGGAACGGTGCCGACCGCCCGTAACGGCGAAGGCGGTACGGCGCAGGCCACGGCTCCGGGGGCGCTGACCGTCGGGGCGTCGCGCGCCGGGGCGCTGCTGGAGCGGCAGTTGACCCTCGCGCGTACGCGGTCGCACTCGGCGGCGCTCCAGGCGCTGGGCTCGTCCCGCTTCCACGCGGTGGCCGACGCCGTCGCCGTCCTGGCCTCCGAGGTACCGCTGGCGCCGGTCGCGGGCGCGCCCGCCGCCGAGATCCTGGCCTCGCCGCAGGGCGCGGCCGAACGACGACTGCTCGACGCGGTCTCCGCACTGCCGCTGACGCGCGCCGCCCACCCGTACAACGCGGAGGCCCTGGTCCACGGCCTCTCCACCCCCGCGGACGGCGAGGCCCAGGACGCACCGTGGCACCAGGTGCGGCTGCTGCTCAGACTCCACCGCTACGCCCAGGAGGTCCGGCACGCGGGCGGCGCCCCGGACCCGGTGCTCGCCGATGCGGGCCGCGCGCTGGACCGGCACCGCGACGCGGCCGAGGCGGCCGCCGCCGCGGCGAACGCGGCCCGTACCCCGCGGATCGCCCCGACGACGGCGTACGCGCTCGGGGTGCTGCACGCGGACCAGCGCCACGAGGTGGAGGCGGCGCGCTACGACTTCCAGCAGGTCTGGGGGCGGGGGGCGGTGACCACGCCATGAGCGGGACGGACGGCACCCGCACCCGCACCGTCCTCGCGGCGGGCTGCGTGCTGTGGCGGAAGTCGCCGTACCGGGCGGACGGCACCGAGATCTGCCTGGTCCACCGGCCGAAGTACGACGACTGGTCCCACCCGAAGGGCAAACTCAAGCACGCGGAGGACGCCCTCACGGGAGCGCTGCGCGAGGTCCTGGAGGAAACGGGCCACCACTGCGCCCCGGGCGCCCGCCTCGGCACGGTCAGCTACCTGGCCAACGGCCGCCCCAAGCAGGTCATCTACTGGGCGGCCGAGGCGACGGACGGCGAGTTCGCGGTGAACGACGAGGTGGACCGCATCCTCTGGCTCCCCCCACCCACGGCCCGCGACCGCCTGACCCAGCCCCGCGACCGCCTGCTGATCGACGCACTGCTGAACTCGCTTCCGGCGAGGCGCACGCCGGAAGCCTGAAGCCCGCCCCCCAGGGGCAGTTTCTGACCTCCTTGACGGAGGTCCGCCCCAGCAGCTCGGCACTGGCCGGCAACGACCTCCGGGCCGCCGTCGCATGTCCTGCGCCGGACCACCGGCGAGGTCTGAGCAACGACCCGAATCGGTGAATCTGCGCAAGTTCATGCAAGTTCCTGTCCTCACCCGCGGGTTCGGCGCAATCTGGGAGGGATTGTCAGCCGCACACCGGAGGTCGTCATGGCGCTGCACCTGCTCGGCAAGGACCCGAACTCCCCCGAAGGCAAGTCCCCGACCGTGTACTACGACGACGTAGCGGACAAGTACCTGGTCCAGGGCTTGAAGGTCCTTGACGAAGCGCGATTGTCCCAGATGGATCTGCCCGACCATGAGACCGTGGTGGAGATCCCCAAGTACATGGTCACGTTCTTTCCGGAGGTCAGCGGTGGCGGCGGAACCTGCGTTTGAGGAACTGTTCCACCTGATCGAGCGGTCGGCGGTGCACCTGGAGATGCGGGACGGCTACATGCGCTCCGATCCGCGTTTCCTCGCCTGGCAACAGGACCGGGACAGCGTCTCGGCCGACAACGATCCGGATCAGCGTCCTTGGCAGGAGTTGATGCGAGAGATCACCGGTCGCGGCGTAGAGATTCGCCGGGCTCGCATCGTCTCCGAACCGGTCAGTGAGTACATCCGGTTCGAGCACCATCTGACGGCCGGCAACACCGCGGGCGGCGAGCAGGTCCGATGGCTCCCCCGCCGCCGGGCTTCTGATCTGTCCCTTCCTGGCAACGACTTCTGGCTGTTCGATGACAGCCTGGTCGTGTTCCTCCACTTCACCGGTGAGGGCGAACTGTCTCCGGAAGGGGACGAGGAACGCACGGCCGATCCGGCGGTCGTACGGCTCTGTTCGGCGGCCTTCGAGGCCGTGTGGGAACGAGCGGTCCCGCACGAGGAGTACAGGCCGTCCTGAATCACGAGTGAAACAGGCAGAGTTCCCCCGTGGCCCCGCCATCGTCCAGCGTTCAGCAAGCCAAGGAAGCCCTCGGATCTCGCCTGCGCGAGATCCGGAAGGACTCCGGCATGACGGCACGCGCCTTGGCGGCGGCGGCCGGGTGGCACGAATCCAAGACCTCACGCATCGAAAACGGCAGGACGCCCCCGTCCGACGCCGACGTCCGTCTGTGGACGAGTCTGTGCGATGCGGAGGATCAGACCGCTGACCTCATCGCGACGGCCCGTGGCATCGAAGGCATGTACGTCGAGTGGAGGCGGCTGGAGAGGGGCGGTCTGAAGCGGGTGCAGGAGTCCGTGCTGCCCCTCTTCGAGAGAACCCGGCGCTTCCGCTTCTACCAGTCGTGGGTCGTTCCCGGTCTACTGCAGACTCCCGACTACACCCGTGCTGTGCTCAACACGGTGGTGGCCCTTCGAAATGCTCCGGACGACGTTGATGCCGCGGTCGCGGCGCGGATGGAACGTCAACGCGTCCTCCGCTCGGGCCACCAGCAATTCGCCATGCTCGTGGAGGAATGGGTTCTCCGCACGATGATCGGCGATGCTCGCGTAATGACCGGCCAACTGGGCCATCTCATCGCGGCGGCATCCCAACCGTCCGTGAGTCTCGGCGTAATCCCCATGGGGACCGAACGTGGCAATGCCTGGCCTGCGGAGTCCTTCTCCCTTTTCGACGACACCCAAGCATCTGTGGAACTGGTGTCGGCCAACCTGACGGTGACGCAGCCGCGTGAAGTCTCCGAATACGTAAGCACGTTCAAGGAGCTGTCCACCATCGCGGTCTACGGAGCCAACGCCCGCGAGCTGATCACCGCCGCGACTGACGCGCTCGGGTGAATCCGCGCAAGTCCGTAGAAGTTCGTTGGGGTCCGCAGCGCCACAGGCCGACCGCACAGCATGGGTTGGGCCGCATTCCGGCCGGCCGGAGCGCGGCCCACGACGCTCAAGGAAAGGCATCGATGAGCTGGTGCGGACACTGGCATGGGTACGGCCCCTGGATCGGGGGCAGGGACGTCTACGGCCAAGAAGGACTACGCCGCCCGGGGGTCCACCCCAACGACGAGCAGACCAGGGCGTTCCTCTCCTCCACGATGCCGCCCATGCAGAGACGGGCCACTGGCTGATGCGCCGGACCCAGACTTCGCCGGACCGCGCGTGGACGGATCTCCCCGACGCCCTGGCCTGGCTGAAGGAGACCCACGGAGCGAACCTGCCCTTCGAGCGTGAGGACGGCAAGCAGGCATACCTCGACCTGCGTACGAAGGTCGGCTACGCGCGGGACGCGCTCGGACGGGGCAGCGACGCCGTCTGGGTCCACTACACCAAGTCCTCGAACCTGGTGTCATTCTCGGTCGTCTGCTGCCCGCAGCGCTTCCTTCCTGAGATCCAGTGCCCACTGCCGCCGCTCTGACCGCTCAGCGGGCGGGAAAGGACGCCATGTCGCTCAGTCTTCTGCTCCCGGAAGCCGGCGTAGCCGACCTCTTGGCCTCGTGGCCTGACGAGCCTCGCGTGTACCAGCGCGACACCACGGAACTCGACCGCACCGTGACCTCGGCGTCTCTCCACGCCTACATCGCCACCGGGTGCGTCCCCGCAAACGAGATCGCCGTGGTGAAGGCCCCCGGCCCGTCCCTCAACCGCGACGCCTTCATGACCAACGGCCGGACCGATCCGGACAAGCTCCGAAGGCTGTATCGCGGCGGGTACACCCTTCGGCTCGGCAACCTTCAGAGGGTCATTCCCTTCATGGCGAGGATTTCGCGGGCCATCCAGAAGGAGACGGGATTCTCGAACTACGTCCACGCGTTCATGACGCCATCGGGAAATCAGGGGCTCCGCCACCACTGGGATCAGCAGATGGCGGTGATCGTGCAGTCGTCGGGAATCAAACGGTGGCAACTGTGGCGCCCAACCGTCACGGCACCGATGAGGGATTTCAATGAATCCTGGCGGGTTTGGCGCGAGAACTACATCCCGGACTGGGAAGCCGCCGGACCGGACATGGTCGTCGACCTCCATGCGGGGCAGTCACTCCTGTTACCGAGGGGCTGGGTACACAATCCGCGTGTGGTGGACGCCAACGAGGACAGCGTCCATCTGACGTTCGCCATCCGGGAGCGCACCCCCATGTGGCTGGCCGAGAGACTGATCACGGGCGCGATCGAGGAGCCCACTTTCCGGCGGATCATCCTGCCCGGCGACATCGGGGGCCCGGCACTGACCGACCGTGTCCGGGAGACTCGCGACGCGCTCGTGGCGTATCTGGCCGCCTTGGACGTGGACGAGCTCGCCCTCGCCGTACGCCGAGCCGCCATGACCGAGCTGGAGTACACGACCTGATCCCTCCGGGCCTGGGCATCGCGACCCGGCGTCGGCTCGTCATGGCCGTCTCCGCTCACCGAACCAGCCCACCCACTGTTGTCAGCCCGCCGTGAGCTTCGTCGCGGGCCTCATCCACTCGCCGATGCCCCTCTTGAGCGCGTCGAGTTCGCCGGTGCGCTGCTCGATCTGCTGGTTCTGATAGGCCACGTCGACCGCGTACCTGCGCCGAGCCGGGGGCGGCGGCCCCGGATGAACGTGCCGCGCGACGAAGAGCATGTGCCTTTTCGGCCCTCGTCGCGCCTTTCCGATGCTTAAGCGAACTTCACTGAGGCAGGCTCCACTGCCGGAAGTGACCTCGCGGATGCACAGACGCATCGGATACGTGGGTCCCGGCAGGCGAATGCTCGCCGCCTGGCGCTGTCGCCGGGGCGCGCGGTCCGACCGGTGGACGGCCACAGCGCTAGAGCGTGTCTCTTTGGTGGGTTGATCAGTTGATCCGATATGCCTGTCCGGTTAGTGATCACCGATGCGATGTGGGACCGGATCGAGCCGCTGATGCCGGCCGATCCGGTCCGTGGACGAAGGTGGGCCGACCACCGCCGAACCCTGGAAGCCATCGCGTGGAAGTACCGCACCTGCTCACCTTGGCGTGACCTGCCGGAGGAACTCGGGCCTTTTCAAACCGCGCACAAACGCCTGATCAGGTGGGCTGTGGACGGCACATGGGAACGAATCCTCGCGGCGGTTCTCGCAGTTGCGGATGCCGATGGCGACGTGGGCTGGACGGTCTCGGTGGACTCCACCGTCTGCCGGGCTCACCAGCATTCGGCCGGAGCCAGGAAAAGGGGGCTTCCGACCAGTTCGAGCCCGAGGATCACGCGCTTGGACGCTCTCGCGGTGGCTTGAGCACGAAGGTCCACTTGGCCGGCGACAGCCGGGCACGGCCTCTGTCCATTCACGTCACGGCAGGCCAGGCTGGCGACGCGCCGGCCTTCGAGGCGGTCATGGCCGGAATCCGAATCCCGCGAAGCGGACTCGGCAGGCCAAGAACCCGCCCTGCGGTCGTCCTTGCGGATCGCGCATACTCCTCCCGCGCGATCCGCGGGCACCTCCGTCGACGCGGCATCCGTGCGGTCATCCCGCAGCCTGCCGACCAGATCGGCCACCGCCTGCGGCGAGGCCGCGCCGGAGGCCGGCCCCCCGGCTTCAACGTCGAGGCATACAAGGTGCGCAATACCGTCGAGCGATGTATCGCCCGACTCAAGCAGTGGCGCGGCCTCGCAATGCGGACGGACAAGCTCGCCATCGCCTACCAGGCCGCACTCCACCTTGCTGCCATTCTCATCTGGACCCGGCGCTGAGCAAGGCGTCCGAAGGATTCGTCAGGCCAACCCGTGCACGATGAGCCGGTTCTGCTCTCCGTCAAAGATGCCGGCCAGGACTTTGGCCTCCCGCAGGTTCCCACCGAAGAGACCCCGCCGGTCGACGTGCACGATCAGAATGTCATGGCTGTCGATTACCTCAGAGATGCCCCGAGTCTCGATCGTGTCCGACCACGCGTCCAGGTTCCGGCCGAACCACTCCGGCAGCCCACATGGCTCACTCACCGCGTCCCAGAAGTCGTTGAGTGTCTCGATCAGTCGACCACGCAGGTCAACGACCAGCTCGCTATCCGTCATCGCAGCAGACTAACCAGCCCGCACCAGGAGGCGCTCACCGGTCAAAGAGACAGGCTCTAGGCGAGGGCCGGCCACGGCGCGGGCGGCGAGGAGGCGAAGAACCGGAGGATGCCGAGCAGGCGGGCGGCCGGGGGCGCCGTCCAGTGGCGTTCGCCCGCGACCGGGGCGGGGTTCCTCAGACGGGCGAGCGCCCAGGTGAGGTGGTGGCGCAGGACGCGGGCCTCCCAGCCGTACGAGTCGTACGAGTCGTACGAGCCCACCGAGCCGCCCCCGCCCTCCCGGTAGCCACCGAGCATCGCCGGGATCCCCCA
Organism: Streptomyces panacea; assembly: GCF_040560175.1. NCBI lineage: Bacteria > Bacillati > Actinomycetota > Actinomycetes > Kitasatosporales > Streptomycetaceae > Streptomyces > Streptomyces panacea. Next base: position 8,896 of record NZ_JARJHW010000047.1, on the reverse strand, counting down.
CAGCGGTGTCTTGGCGAACTCGACCGCCGGGTCCGCCCACATCGCGTCCCCCCAGTCCACGATCCCCGAAAGCATCAGCGGCTCCGGGGTCACCAGCAGGTTCTGCGGTGCGATGTCGCCGTGTACCAGGACACGCGGCGGACCCTCGGGAATCCGCTCCGCGAGCCGGTCGAACCAGCCGCCGAGCCACCGCGCGGCCTCCGCGTCGAGCATGCCGTCCGCCAGCAGACCCTCGACCAGCCGGCGCGGGGCGCCGACGTCGGGGTCGTACTCCACCGGGACAGCGGTCAACCCCCGCGTCAACGTCCCCGTCAACCCCGCCGTCAACTCCCCACCCGCGTGCGACACCCGATGCAGCCGGGCCAGCTCCCGCCCCACCTCCCGGTAGACGCCCTCGGCCACACCCCCCACATCCGCGAGGTCCGCCCCCGGCGCCCGCTCCAGCACCATGTACGGCACGTCCGCGTCCGTACGGCTGTCGTCGAAGGTCACGAGCGACGGCGTACGCACCCCGGCCTCCCGCGCGACGGGAATCACCGCCGCCTCTTTCACCAGGTCGGCGACGAACGCCTCCGTACGCGGTACACGCAGCACGAGATCCGGCCCCAGGAGCCAGGCCCGATTCGCGACTCCTGAGGCCATGGGGCGCACTTTCTCGACGCCCACGCCGTGTCGGGCGGCGATCCGGGCCAGAGCCGCACCAGGCTGTCCGTCACGGTTCACCTTCCGTTCACTCCCATCCGTCAGCGGCTTCACCTGATCTGCCTAATTTCGGCCTTACACGGTGACCGGCATACCGCCGGACCCACCAACTCGACGCACGCCGTCGTAGAAGTGCGTACAACCGCACACCGGCGGCTTCTGGAAGGAACACCCGAAGTGAAGCTTCAGCGCAAGAACCGGCTGCGCGCCACCGCGCTCGGTGCCCTCGCCGTCTCCGGCGCCCTGGTTCTCACGGCGTGCGGCTCGGACGACAACGCGAAGGACTCCGGCGACGGCGACAAGACCGCGGCCGCCTCCAGCATCAAGTGCGACGACGCCAAGGGCCAGGTCCTTGCCGCCGGATCGAGCGCCCAGAAGAACGCGATGGACCTCTGGGTGAAGAACTTCCAGCAGGCTTGTGCGGGCGTCGAGATCAACTACCAGCCGATCGGTTCCGGCGGTGGCATCACCAAGTTCACGCAGGGCCAGGTCGCCTTCGCGGGCTCCGACTCCGCACTGAAGCCCGAGGAAGTCACCGCCTCCGAGGAAGTCTGCAAGGGCGGCAAGGGCATCAACCTCCCGATGGTCGGCGGCCCCGTCGCCATCGGCTTCAACGTGCCCGGCGTCGACAGCCTGATCCTGGACGGCCCGACCCTCGCCCAGATCTTCGACTCGAAGATCAAGAAGTGGGACGACAAGGCGATCGCCGAGCTCAACCCCGACGCCAAGCTGCCCAGCACCGCGATCCAGGCGTTCCACCGCTCGGACGAGTCGGGTACGACGCAGAACCTGAACAAGTACCTCAAGGCCGCGGCCCCGGCCGACTGGAAGTACGACGACAGCTCGAAGTCGTGGGAGGCCAAGGGTGGCCAGGCCGCCAGCGGTTCCTCCGGCGTCGCCTCCAGCGTCAAGGACACCGAAGGCGCCATCGGCTACTTCGAGCTCTCCTACGCGACCGCCAGCAACCTGACCACCGTCAAGGTGGACACGGGCGCCGGCGCGCCGGTCGAGGCCACCACGGAGAACGCCTCCAAGGCCATCGCCGCCGCCAAGATCAAGGGCACCGGCAATGACCTGGCCCTGGAGCTGGACTACGCCACCAAGGCCGAGGGTGCCTACCCGATCATCCTGGTGACGTACGAGATCGCCTGCGACAAGGGCAACAAGGCCGAGACCCTGCCCAGCGTCAAGGCGTTCCTCAACTACACCGTCAGCGAAGAGGGCCAGAAGGTCCTGAGCGAGGCCGGCTACGCCCCGCTCCCGACGGAGATCGCGGCCAAGGTCCGCGAGATCGTCCCCACCCTGTCCTGACCCCCGGACGTGACCGGCCCCGCCGAGCGGGGCCGGTCACGTCTTCCGGTGCACCGCCGCCAGGAGCCGCGACCCGGCTCCGCAGACCGGAGAAACGATGGATACAGCAGCCGCACCCAACGACGCACCGCCACCCCCCACCCTTGAGAACAAGGGCGCGAGCAAGGGGCCGAAGCAGCTCGGCGACCGGATCTTCCTGGGTCTGTCCCGGGGGTCCGGTATCACCCTGCTGGTCATCATGGCCGCCATCGCCGCGTTCCTGACCTATCGCGCGACGCTCGCGATCTCCAAGGACGAGACGAACTTCCTCACCACCTTCGAGTGGAACCCGCAGGGCGACCCGCCGTCCTTCGGCATCGCCGTACTCGTCTTCGGCACCATCGTCAGCTCGATCATCGCCATGGTGATCGCTGTCCCGGTCGCCATAGGCATCGCGCTCTTCATCTCGCACTTCGCGCCCCGCAGACTCGCCGCGCCGATCGCGTACCTGGTCGACCTGCTGGCAGCCGTACCGAGCATCATCTACGGCCTCTGGGGCGCCGTCTTCCTCGTCCCGTACCTCGACGGCCTGAACAAGTGGCTCAACGAGTACTTCGCCTGGACGTACATCTTCGAGAAGACCAACGAAGGCATCGCCCGCAACCTGTTCACCGTGGGCATCCTGCTGGCGATCATGATCCTGCCGATCATCACCAACGTCATCCGTGAGGTCTTCCTCCAGTCGCCGAAGATGATCGAGGAAGCCGCTCTGGCCCTCGGTGCCACGCGCTGGGAAGTCATCCGGATGTCCGTGATTCCGTTCGGCCGCTCCGGCATCATCAGCGCCTCGATGCTGGGGCTCGGACGCGCGCTGGGCGAGACGATGGCCGTCGCCGTCGTCCTCTCGCCGAGCTTCCTGCTCTCGTTCCACATCCTCGACGCGGGCGGCGGCACCTTCGCGCAGAACATCGCCGCCAAGTTCAACGAGGCCGACGAGTTCGGCCGGGACGCGCTGATCGCCTCCGGCCTGATCCTCTTCATCATCACACTGCTGGTCAACGGCGCGGCCCGCGCGATCATCGCCCGCCGCAAGGAGTACTCGGGGGCCAACGCATGAGCCACACGCTTCAGGACAAGCGGCCGTCGGTCGCCGAACCTCAAGGCTCGCTCTCCCACGCGCGTATGCCCGGCTGGGCGCCCCTGGCCATCGCCGCCGGCTCCGCCGGGCTGGGCTGCCTGATCGGGGTGGTGGCCGGGCTGGACAGCAAGATCCAGTGGGGTCTGCTCGCCGCGCTGATCTTCATCGGCGGTACGTATCTGATCACCGCCAAGGTGGAAGGCCCCCGGCAGGGCAAGAACCAGGTCGCGACCAGCCTGGTCTGGGTCTGCTTCATCCTGGCCGTCATCCCGCTGCTCTCGCTCGCCTGGACGACCATCAGCAAGGGCGCGGGAGTCGTCGACGGGTACTTCCTGTCCCACTCCATGAGCGGACTCCTCGACACGGACGAGGGCGGCGGCATCTACCACGCGCTGCTCGGCACCATCGAGCAGGTCGCCATCGCCACGCTGATCGCCACGCCGATCGGTCTGCTGACCGCCGTCTACCTCGTCGAGTACGGAAGCGGAAAGCTCTCCCGCGCCGTCACCTTCTTCGTGGACGTGATGACCGGCATCCCGTCGATCGTCGCCGGCCTGTTCATCCTCTCGACGTGGATCCTGATGTTCGACTTCGGATTCTCCGGATTCGCCGGCGCCCTGGCGCTCGCGATCCTGATGATGCCGGTGATCGTGCGCTCCACCGAGGAGATGCTGAAGCTCGTCCCGAACGAGCTTCGTGAGGCATCCTTGGCGCTGGGCGTGCCGCAGTGGCGCACCATCCTCAAGGTGGTCCTGCCCACGGCGATCGGTGGCATCACCACCGGCGTGATGCTCGCGGTGGCCCGTATCACCGGTGAGACCGCGCCCGTGCTGCTGCTCGTGTTCGGTACGAAGCTCATCAACTCGAACCCGTTCGAAGGCGCCCAGTCGTCGCTGCCGCTGTACGTGTTCGAGCAGTACTCGGTGGGCACCGACGCCGCGGTCGACCGAGCCTGGGGCGCGGCCCTCGTACTGATCGCCTTCGTCATGATCCTCAACCTGGTGGCCCGCGGCATCGCCCGCTGGAAGGCTCCCAAGACCGGCCGCTGAGGCCCCGAAATCCGGCTCCGCCGAGCGGGGTCACGCAGAAAGCAGTGATTCAGATGGCCAAGCGAATCGACGTCAGCGGCCTGACCGCGTACTACGGCACCCACCGGGCGATCGACGACATCTCCATGACCGTCGAGCCCCGCTCCGTGACGGCCTTCATCGGCCCGTCCGGCTGCGGCAAGTCCACCTTCCTCCGCACCCTCAACCGCATGCACGAGGTCACGCCCGGTGGCCGCGTCGAGGGCAAGGTCCTGCTGGACGACGAGAATCTGTACGGCGCCAACGTCGACCCGGTCGCGGTCCGCCGCACGGTCGGCATGGTCTTCCAGCGGCCCAACCCGTTCCCGACGATGTCGATCTTCGACAACGTCGCGGCCGGTCTGCGGCTCAACGGCAAGTACCGCAAGAACGAACTGGCGAACGTCGTCGAGAAGTCCCTCAAGGGCGCCAACCTCTGGAACGAGGTCAAGGACCGCCTCAACAAGCCCGGTTCCGGCCTCTCCGGCGGCCAGCAGCAGCGCCTGTGCATCGCCCGCGCGATCGCGGTCGAGCCGGAGGTGCTGCTGATGGACGAGCCGTGCTCGGCGCTCGACCCGATCTCCACGCTCGCGATCGAGGACCTGATCGGCCAGCTCAAGGAGCGCTTCACGATCGTCATCGTGACGCACAACATGCAGCAGGCGGCGCGGGTCTCGGACCGTACGGCCTTCTTCAACCTGTCGGCCGTGGGCCAGCCCGGCAAGCTCATCGAGATAGACGAGACGGAACGCATCTTCGCCAACCCGTCCGTACAGGCCACGGAGGACTACATCTCCGGCCGCTTCGGATAGGCACCGGCGCGAAAGCCGTCCTGCGGTGCTGCATGGCGGTGCCACCGCAAGGCGAAGGGCCCGCCCCCTCTCCCAGGGGGCGGGCCCACACATGTTCTACGGCGTGAGCCGAAGGCCGCGCGCAGCCGAACGCGGGGCTCAACCGCCCGGCACGTTCAGCCGGACGCCGGATTCACGAGCCAACCGTGCCGACCCGGGGGACAACCCCCGGACCCCCGGCCGAAGGCAACCGCCCGGCACGCTCAGCCGAACGCCAGATTCACGAGCCAGAAGCTGACCGCCGCCACCAGCGCCGCCGCCGGCATCGTGATGAACCAGCCCAGGATGATGTTCTTCGCGACACCCCACCGCACCGCGTTCACCCGCTTCGTCGCGCCGACGCCCATGATCGCCGAGGTGATGACGTGCGTCGTCGAGATCGGCGCGTGGAAGATGAACGCCGAGCCGAACATGATCGACGCACCCGTCGTCTCCGCCGCGAACCCCTGCGGCGGATCCAGCTCGATGATCTTGCGGCCCAGCGTCCGCATGATGCGCCAGCCTCCCGCGTACGTACCCAGCGAGAGCATCACCGCACAGGCGATCTTCACCCAGACCGGGATCTCGTCGCCCTGACCCTCGACATCCGCGATGACCAGCGCCATCACCACGATGCCCATCGTCTTCTGCGCGTCCTGGAGACCGTGCCCGAGCGCCATGCCGGCCGCGGAGACCGTCTGCGCGATACGGAAACCGCGCTTGGCCTTGTGCGGGTTGGAGTGCCGGAACATCCACATGATGCCGACCATCACCAGATAGCCGATGACCAGCCCGACGATCGGCGACAGGAACATCGGGATGACGACCTTCTCCAGCACCCCGGTCCAGATCACCTCGGTCCCGCCGGCGAGCGCCGCGCCCACCATGCCGCCGAAGAGCGCGTGGGAGGAGGAGGACGGAAGGCCGTAATACCAGGTGACCAGGTTCCAGACGATCGCCCCGACGAGCGCGGCGAAGAGGATCCCCATCCCTCGCTGCCCGTGCGGCGTGGCGATCAGTCCTTCACTGACGGTCTTGGCGACCCCCTGGCCGAGAAACGCGCCCGCGAGGTTCATCACGGCGGCCATCGCCAGCGCGGCGCGCGGCGTCAGCGCACGCGTTGACACCGATGTCGCGATGGCGTTCGCGGAGTCGTGGAAGCCGTTGGTGTACGTGAAGCCGAGCGCGACACCGATGGTCACGATCAGGGCGAAGGTGTCCACGTGGTTCAGGACTCCTTGACCGCGATTGTCTCCACCGTGTTCGCGACGTGCTCGAACGCGTCGGCGGCCTCCTCGAGCACATCCACGATCTGCTTGAGCTTCAGGACTTCCATGGCGTCGTACTTACCGTTGAAGAGCTGGGCGAGCAGCTTGCGGTGGATCTGGTCGGCCTGGTTCTCCAGGCGGTTGACCTCGATCCAGTACTCGGTGAGGTTGGTCATCGTCCGCAGGTGCGGCATCGCCTCGGCGGTCAGCTCAGCCGCCCGCGCCAGCACCTCGATCTGCTGCTCGACGCCCTTGGGCAGCTCCTCGACCTGGTAGAGGACGACCAGGTCGACGGCCTCCTCCATGAAGTCCATGATGTCGTCGAGGGACGAGGCGAGGTTGTAGATGTCCTCGCGGTCGAACGGTGTGATGAAGGAGGAGTTCAGCTGGTGGAAGATCGCGTGCGTGGCGTCGTCCCCCGCGTGCTCCGCCGCCCGCATCCGTTCCGCGATCTCGGCCCGGGCGGAGGAATCCGCTCCGAGCAGTTCCATGAGGAGCTTGGAGCCCGTGACGATGTTGTCCGCGGACGCGGCGAACATGTCGTAGAAGCTCGTCTCCCTGGGGGTCAGACGAAAGCGCACGGGGGATCCTCGGGTTACATCGGATTCGGTCAGGCTGATGCTAGGCGCATCATCCGGCCACGGCTAACCGGCGTCCATCAGTGTGCTGCATAGGACACGACGATCATGACGTGCCCCTGCCCCCGCGCGCGCGACTGGGTATCATATACCTACCTGGGGTATTTACGCCCCTTTCGGACATCCCTCACGAACACCCCACCAGGAGGACGCGATGACGACCACCGAGGCGGCAGGCGCGGCGACCAGCGACGCGACCTCCGGTACGGCCACGACAGCCGGCACGGTCGGCGACGAGATCGTCACCGACCACGATCGCGGTGTCCACGGCTACCACAAGCAGAAGGACGAGCACCTCAAGCGGCTGCGCCGGATCGAGGGCCAGATCCGCGGGCTCCAGCGGCTCGTCGACGAGGACGTCTACTGCATCGACATACTCACCCAGGTCTCGGCCTCGACGAAGGCGCTCCAGTCCTTCGCCCTCCAACTGCTGGAGGAGCACCTGCGGCACTGCGTGGCGGACGCGGCGGTCAAGGGCGGCGACGAGATCGACGACAAGGTCCAGGAAGCGACGAAGGCGATCGCGCGGCTGCTGCGTACCTGAACCTGCCGAAGGTAGAGGGGCCGGGCCGACGGGTCGAAGGGCCGACGGACAGGTCGGGTCGACGGGGTCGACAGACAGGTCGACGGACAGGACGACCGGCAGGACGACGGTTCAGCGGTAGGGCGATCTCTCGCCGCGGTCCGTGCCCACCTTCAGTACTTCGTCGATCCGGTCCGGGCTGAGCCGCTCACCGTCCGCGGCCGACGCCGCGATCATCAGCTCTCCGCAGAGTTCGATCTCGGCGAGGGCCACGTGGTCCTGGACGGTCTGCGTGCGCGACAGAGCCACGTGCGTTCACCTCTTCCTGCCGGTGTCGTCTTCTTGGCGGTGTCGACTGCCGGCTTCCTAGGGTAAGGAGGATGAGACGTGACGCGCATGGCACGTCCGGACCATTTACACCTTGATCTTCCCGGTGAAGATCTGGTCCTCAGGGGGGAGCCGCACCCCGACGGCGACCCCGAATTCGTACAGCAGGGTGGTCGAGGCCACAGCGACCGTACGCCCCTGATTCCGGTAGCTGAACTGGTGTCTGACCTTGCGCAGCCGCCCCGCGTCGTCCAGATAGGCATCGAACGGTACGACGTCCTCGGCGAAGCCCCGCGCCGCCGCGGCCAGCGCCTCGCGCGCGTACGGCGCCGCCCGCTTCGCGGCCCGCTCGATGTCGGTGACGCCCCGGTAGTGCGACACACGGACGCCGGCCAGCTCCTGCTCGCCGACGAGGACCACGTCCTTCGCGGCGCGCAGCAGTTCGGCGGCGGTCAGCGGATCGGTCGCGCCACCGGTGACCAGATTGCCGTCCGCGAGGGTGGTCGAGTCGAGCATGACCCACTTGTCCTCGGGCACCCCGGCGCCCCGGTTCTTCATATAGAGGGCGGCCGGTGCCAGCAGTTCCGAGATCGGCCGGTGCTCGTCCGTACCGGCCGGGTCCGTCGGCAGCACGACCGAGAGCTGTCCCATCCTCTTACGGAAGTCGTACCGCCCCTCGCCCCTGATGGTCACGCGCGTCCCGCCCGTCGCCATCACCAGTGACGTCTTGGCCTTGGAGCTGCCCGCCCCGACCAGCGCGTCGGCCGCTCCGCGGACCGCGGCCGGATCACCGAGGGGCCGGTCGTCGGCCATCGCACCCTCGCTCCCGGAACAACCGGCGGTCCCGGCCACGACCCCCACCACCGTGACGGCAGCGGCGACGACCGCCACGCCCCTGTGTCTGCGCTGCTGCACCATCGCCTGCCAACCCCCAACGCCTTACCGTTGCTTGCCGTTGTGCTCGCCATTGCCTGTCCGAGAGCCGCCCTGTCCCGATAACGACGCCCCGCGCGCCTCGTCACGCACCGCCCCTGACCGGACACGTACGCGCGAGTACGGTGGACCGGTGCGCGAGCAAGAAACCCCGGACCCTGTCTCTTATACACATCTCCG
>NZ_JARJHW010000046.1:0-44024 GCF_040560175.1 Streptomyces panacea | reverse complement strand
ATGTGTATAAGAGACAGGACCGGGTCCGCCCGCCGGTACGCCCGTGGTGACTCTCGGGCCGGACGGCGCCTGGGCCGAACTCCGGGCGGTCGACACCGACTTGATGGGTACGGTCCCGGCCGGTGCCGACCTCGGGGCCATCAGCACCGTCCCCGTGGCCGGCGCCAGCGCCCTGCGCGCGCTGCGCCGGATCGGTCCGCTCCTCGGCAGGCGGATCCTGGTCACCGCCGCGACGGGCGGCACGGGGCGGTACGCCGTACAGCTCGCCCGGCTCGGCGGCGCGCACGTCATCGCCTCCACCGGCGACCCGGACACCTACGGGGACGGCCTGCGGGCGCTCGGCGCGCACGAGGTGGTCGCCGGTCCCGCCGGTCTCGGCGCGCCCGTCGACGGAGTCGTCGATCTGGTCGGCGGCGGTCAACTCGTCGACGCCTTCACACGGTTGACGAAGGGCGGGACGCTGGTCTCGGTCGGGCACGTCGCGACCGACGAGGGTGAGAACTTCCCGTACGGCGCGCTGTTCGGCGACGACGGACGGCACGACCGCTCGCTCGTCACCTTCTACCTGCTCGACTGCCCGGACCTCGGGCCGGACCTCGCCCTGCTCGCGGCCAAGGTCGCCGCCGGCGAACTCGACGCCCACGTCTCCTGGCGCGGCGGCTGGGACAAGGCGCCGGAGGCGGTCGAGGCCCTGCTCGAACGCCGGCTTCACGGCAAGGCCGTCCTCGACCTGCGCTGATCCGGATACGGCGTCGGCCCCCGGGACAGGTCCCGGGGGCCGACAGTCGAACTACGCGGAGACGAAGGTCAGTTGGAGTTGACCAGTTCGTGCGCCGGCACCTTCACCGTGCGCGCGCCCGGCTTGCCGCCCAGGACGACCTTGCGCAGCGCGCTGTTGTTGGTGAGGCTCGTCTCCTTGAGACGGTTCTCGGGGTTGGCCAGCACCTGGATGTAGTAGGTGCCGTTCGCCAGGTTGGTGATGTCGAAGGACTGGCCCGGCAGGTCCTGCGTGTACGTGTCGCCGGAGCCGACGTCGAGCACCTCACGGACGGAGATTGAGTTCTCCTGGCCGCACGCGGTGGACAGGTCGGTGTTGTCCGGGTGCCAGTTGGCGTTCTTCACCGTGTAGTCGACGGCGTCGGTGTTCGCCAGGCAGAACGCCTCCTTGCCGCTGCGCACCTGCTCCTGCTGGTCCGCCTTCAGCAGCCGGTAGCTGGCGAAGTCGGTGAAGTGCCAGTGCTCGTGACCCGGACGCGGGTCCCACTCCATGGTGCCGGTCGGGGTGTAGCCGATCTGCTTGCCGTCGGCGTCGTAGAAGTACTGGTAGGCGTCCATCAGCTCCTTGCCGGGCTTGCGGAAGCCGTCCACGACGAGCTGCGCGGGGCCCGCGTTCCAGACGTTGGCGCTGAAGGCGAGGTAGTCCTTGTTCTTGACGTCCTGGTCGCCGTCGCTGATCTGGATGCCGTAGGCCGGCAGCGAACGCAGGTCGGGCTTCGGCACGTCCGGGACGGACGCCTTGCCGGTCGGGCGCTTGGCGTTGGGCTGCGCGCCGGGGGCCTGGCGGGAGCCGTCGGTGCGGCCGGGGCCGTCACCGACGGGCGCCACCGCGCTCCGGAGCGAGGACTTCTTCAGCGCCCACGGCAGGGCCGGCGGGGCCGGGATGAGCGGGCCGTGGCCCACGTTGTACGAGGGGATGGCGCCGCTCGTCGGGGCCGCGGGGGCCTTGGGGCGCATCGAACCGTGCCCGGCCATGGCCGACATGTCGTGGCCGCTGTGGCCGGACGCCGCGCTCTTGCTGCGCATGCCGACGCCGTTCTCGTCCTCCCAGCTGCGCTCACGGACCGTCAGCTTGATGATCTGCGGCTTGCTGGAGATGCCGAAGAGGTCGCGGTAGCGCTTGGTCACCGTCACCTTGGCGGTGTACTTGCCGGCGGCGAGCTTGACCGGGGCGGAGTCGAAACCGGCGTACGTGTTGGACGCCCAGCCCTTCTCGACGCCCCACACGGAGCCGAGGGTGAACGCGTTCGGCGGGCAGCTCTCGGGGTACTTCGACTTCGCCGGTCCGGCCGGGTCGATCCGGCCGGCGGCGTTGTTCGGGCAGTACTTCTCGCTCTTGTTGAGCACGACCTTGCGGTTCGTGTCGGTGACGCTGATCTGCGCGAAGTCGGGCAGCCCCGAGAAGTCCTTCACCAGGCCCGCGGGAAGCGTCTTGGTGCTGGTCTTGTCGCCGTCGTGGATGATCTGCTTGGCGACGACCGGGTCCTTGTACGACTTGCGGGTCACCTTGAGCTCGAAGGGCCCGCCCTCGGCCGTCAGGTAGGTGCCGAGGTCGAGATAGACGCCCGGATCCTCCTTCCACGAGTCGAGCGTCAGCGAGTTGGTCGCGGCGATCAGGCTGAGCTTCGGCGTGGTCTGCGCCGAGCCGCTGTCGGGCGCCGCGGCCACGACGCCGGCGGTCACGGCGAGCGCCGCGGTGGCGGCCAGGGCCGAACGCCGGAGCCGGGCGTGGTGCGTTCTGGTCATCGTTCCTCGTTTTCCGAGTTCTCCGAATGCCTGCGTGGACGGTGGACGAACAGCCGGCGCGAAGTGCGGAATCCTGTCGCGGAACTGTTTCCCATGTACTGAGAGGCGGGAGAGGGTGCTGTGGGTTGTCTGTGAACCGGTTAGACCTGAATCGTTGGCCGAAAGTTGCCGTCCGTTGCCGGATCAGGTCGTCTTTGTAACATTTGTGACCGACGTGCGTTCCGGTCGTGGTACCGCGCCGCAGGACGGGCGTACAGGCGGACGAACAGGCGGGCGGGCCGCGCTCAGTCCAGGTCGCGCTCGGGCGACGTCGCCCACCAGTGGATGAGCTGGTAGACCGTCTCGTAGCCCAACTCGGTCCGCAGATTGGTCAGATGGACGTTGATGGTGCGCGAGCTGTAGCCGAGGGCCGTCGCGATCTGCTGCTGGTCCTGCCCGGATACCAGCGCGCGCAGGATCGAGCGCTGGAGCTGCGTACTGACGGCACTGCCCGCGGTGACCTCGCCGGGCCGCTCCGGAGCGTGCCACTCCTGTCCGAGGGTCCACTCCTGCTCGAAGGACTGGGCCAGATACGCGCACACGGCCGGGTCCCAGACCATCCACACACCCGCGGAGTCCGGGCGGCCCTCCAGATGGTCGGAGAAGAAGGCGACCTTCCGGTCGAACAGGAGTACGCGCATAAATGGCCTGGCGAGAGTGCGGAACGACCCACCTATCGGCGCCATGATGGCGACCCGTTCGCGTACGTCGGGATTGGTGCGCGCGCTCACGTGGTACAGCGTGCGTACCCTGGCGCCTTTGGCCAGTGCCTTCTTGTCCCGGTCCAACGCCCTCGCGAGGACCTGCCGAGGGCGGATGCCGGGCTGCGCGGCGAGCATTTCGCGTGTCTCGTCGGCGGCCTCGCCGATGTGGCGGTTGGCGGCGTCGAGGCCCTCGATGTACCGGGCCCCGGTCCGCAGGGCATCGGCCGTCGAGGGCTGGTGCGAGCGGAGTTCGCCGAGCAGGGCCGGAATCTCGTCGAGGCGCCGGGCGGTCCGCAGCAACTCACCCCGTACGGACGCCTGGAGGCGACGCTCCAGTCTGTCGAGGCTCACCGGGACGTAGCCGCCGAGCGGGTCGGCCATGACGGCGCCCAGCGCGAGGAGCGGGGCGAGTCCCGCCGCGTCCTCCGGCGTGTCGTCCGGCACGGTCTCGCCCGCGACGAGGCGCGCGTAGACGGCCCGTGACGCGGGCGGCAGGGTGGAGTCGATGTCGACCGAGTCCGCTCTCGGGTTCGTGGTCTTCGGCTTCGTCGCCTTCGGGTTTGTCGCCTTCGGGTTCGTCTCAGCCGTCATCGCTTCTACGCACGCCTTCACATCCCGGAACTTCCGACGTCCGAACAGCCGTATTCCTTGATCCAGGCCGCAGGACGAGACAGCCTACTTCTCACCGGCCGCTTGCGCTTCGGACGTCCAGATCCAGCAGACAGGCCCTCCGAGCGAGGACAGGCGAAAGGGTGTGCTCAGGCGAGAGGGAGACAATGAACGTTCGGCTTCTGGGCTTGATCGAGCTGTCCGACGGCGGTCGCGCACTGCCACTGCCGTCAGCCCGTGCCCGCGCTCTCCTCGCGTCGCTGGCCTGGCAGCCGCGCACCGTGGTCACCGATTCGGTGCTGATGGAGCGCATCTGGGGAAGCGAACTGCCGGAGAATCCACGGGACTCCCTCTATACGGCCGCGAAGCGGCTGCGCCGGGGCCTGGAGGTGTCCGGCTACACCCACCGGCTGGTACGGCTGCGCGGCGGCTATCTGCTGGACGTGACTCCGGCCGAGGTCGACGTCCACCGCTTCCGGTCGCAGGTCGTGCCGGCCCGGGACGCCGTACGCCGTGGCTTTCTGTACGAGGCGAACGACGCGTTCGAGGCGGCGCTGAGCGGCTGGACGGGCACGGCCCTGGCCGACGTCGACAGCGCCTGGGCGGTGCGGTGCCGCGCGTCGCTGGGCCGGGAGCGGCTGCTGGTCCAACTGGCCGCCGTCGAGGTGAAGGTACGGCTCGGCAGACACAGCGAGGTCGTGCCCGAACTGTCCGAGCTGGCCGCCGAACACCCCCTGGACGAAGGCGTCGCGGCCCTCCTGATGCTCGCGCTGCACCGCTGCGGTCTGCGCGGCGCCGCACTGGGCGTGTACGCCGAGGCCCGTCGGCACCTCGTCGCCGAGCTGGGCGTCGAGCCGGGGGACGCGCTGCGGCGGATGCACGGGGAAGTGCTCGGGGAGAGCGGCGCCGCGAGGGGAGACATGGCAGCGTGCGGCGATGTGCAGGAGACGCCGTCGACGCGGCTCCGACTCGCGGGGTGATCTCGGCCGGATTCCTTGGCCGTTGGCCAGTTGACCGTTGGCCGTTGGCCCGTTGGCGCCTCAACCCGCCGGCCCTTGGCCCTTGTGTCCTTTGTCCGGCTTCCGAGCCCGGCCGTCCCGGCCGCCGGCCGGCCGTACAGTGCGGAGCCCGCGCACGCTGTCCGCCGGGTGGCCACCACGACGGACGGCGTGAACTCCCCCGAGTAAGGGACTTCCCGCACCTACGGCTCGGCCCTGCCGGGGCCGCCCCCGATCGTGCGGGACACCGCCGCACGGACCGGACAGGCCACAGCCTGGTTCAGCCGTCGGTCCCGGCCCGGTCTCCGGTCGGTCCCCGGCCGGTCACCCCGCGGTCACCGGCAGACCTGGCCGCGATCGGGGCCGGGGCCCCGAGGGGACACGCGCTACCGCAGTCGTGCCGTCAGGCTGCGCCCGTGCGCCCGGCGGGTGTCGACGTCGACGCGGGTGCCGCCGAGGACCCTGCGGACGCGGACCCGGTCGTCGGACGACACCGCACGCAGCCAACGGCCGCGCAGGGTGACCGAGACCGTGTTCCGCTCCGTCGTCGGGTCGGACACCGCGATCGAGACCGTGCCGTCGCGTGACGTCCGCAGGAGTACCGACGCGGCGCCGTCGATCGACAGGCGGTCGGCGCGGTGCGTGCCGGGCGTGAAGGTGTTGGCGGCGAGGAGGGACAGGCCGCGGTGTTCGACGGCCTGGACCCGGGTGGTGTTGGCGACGACCGACAGCGGGCCGCGCCCACGCCCGTACGCCGTCAACTGCCGCTCCGTGGCGTTCGGTACGAGCGCGTGCGCCGTCGACAGGCGCCGCGCGCCCGCCGGTTGGTCGACCGAGAGCGAGAACACCTGTTTGGTGACCGGGGTGTCGGGGTTGGACGTGCGCACGAGGCGGCGGCTCCTGGTGACGGTGTCGAGCGCGGCTGTCGGAAGACCGCCCCTCGGGTCCCGGTCCGCGCGCCTGCCGATGTCGCTGTCCCCGTCCCCACCCCCGTCCAGGAAGACGTACCCGACCGACACCCCCTGCCCGGCGTCCGCGTAGCGCAGCCAGGCCACCGGGCCCGGAGCCGTACCGCCCCCCGACCAGGCCGCGCCGTCCCGCAGCCGCCCCGTGACCGTGACGGCGTCCGACGCGGCGGCGATCCTGCTGTCGAGCGTGGTCGTCACCGCGCGGCCCGCCGGGTCACCGACCCCGGCCGCCAGGACGACGATCTCGTCGTCGAACATGAACCACGACTTGGTGGCGGCGGCGTTCCGGTACGCGACGAAGTCGTCGGGCAGCTCGCCGGCCCGCTTCGCGGCGTACGCGACGTCGTCGCCGAGCACGAGTCCGACCGCGCCGTACGTGCCCAGGCGGGCGCCCCCGGACAGGGTGTTGGTGCCGCGCGGGAAGTAGACGTAGGTGTTCTGCGACTCGGAGGACGAGGTGAAGCCGCGCTCCGGGTTGTCGTACCACGCCGTGCCGTACAGCTCGGGGACCGTGCGCCGGGTCTCCACGGGCGCGGTGACGCCGGCCAGCCGGTACGGCGACACGGTGGTGAAGTAGTCGACGCCGAAGGCGCGCGTCTGGTCCTGGCCCGCGAGGTACAGATAGTGCGCGCCGTCGCCCTGGAACCACGGCATCAGATTCTCGCCGCTCATGTACTCGTACTTGCTGATCCGGCTTGAGCTGCGCGCCAGCGCGAACGCGTAACCGGGCCGCCGGTGCACGGTCCTGTCCATCGAGTTGAACGCGGTGTGGCTCTCGGCGTCCCCGAGGTCCCGCGCCGGCACGGACGTGTCGGCGAGGATGTCGGCGTAGCGCGCGACGCTGACCGGTGAGACGAAGACGACGGGGTCGAGCGCGGCCTTCGACGTCTGCCGTACGAACTTCACGTACCCCTGGAGCGCGGTGGCGTCGGCGCCGGCCGCGTGTCCCGAGAGGTCGACGACGGCCTCGACGACGACGGCGACGTCCGTGTAGCCCGTCGCCGTCCGCGACACCCCCCGGCCCTTGACGACCTCCATCATCCAGCCCTCGAAGACCAGCGGGGCGAAGCCGTCGGCCACCCAGCCCCGCACGACGGACACCAGGGCGGCGGTGTCGATGTAGTCGGTGCCTTCGAGGATCTTGACGGTTTGCACGGCGCGGGTGAGCAGGACCTTGCCGTACGAGCCGGTGTAGGCGACCGAGTCGTGCTGGATGAAGGAGCCGTCGGCGTAGAAGCCGTCGGTGACGCCGTGCTGCGGCTGGTACGGATCGACCGTCGCGTACACGGTCAGCTGGTCGGCGACGGCCTTGGTGACGCGCGCGTCGTCGCCGGTGGCAGCGCCCTGGAGGATCCGGTTGGTGGTGATGTCGGCGAGGTTGGCGCCGGTGTGGAAGCGCGAGTCGAGGTCGACGTCGCCGTCCTCGCCGTTGCGCAGATAGGCGTCCATGGAGGCGACGTATGTGGCGGTCAGACCGGGCCGGTACGCGGCGAGCTCCTCCTTGAGGAGGACGAGGGTCTTGGTCACGCTCGCCGATATGCCGATCTCCCAGTTGAACCAGTTTCCGTAGTAGCCCCTGGCCTGGTCTCCGTAGTACGTGTCGTGGAGCAGCGTCAGGGCGTCGATGACGCGGCGCTGGACGCCCGCGTCGTCCCGGAGATCCGAGGCGGCGGGGCCGGGGGCGCGGGTGGCGAGGGCGATCTCGTACAGGTACTGGTACGACGTGTTGAGGTTCGCGTCGCTCGTGCCGAGGGCGAGGCCCTTGAACAGCTCCCCGGGGCCCGCGGCGTTCAGGGCGGCGAGGCGGGTGCGCGCCGTCGAGGTGAGGGCGGCGAGCTTCGCGGCGACCTCGGGGCGGGCGTTGGACTCGGCGGTGCCGGCGAAGATCGCGAGGGTGTTGGCGAGGAGCGCGGCGTGGTTGGGGCCGGGGCCGGGGTCGGCGGCGCCCGCGGATGTGGGCCGCGCGGCGGCTCGCGCGCGCAGTGGCGCGGCCAGGGCGAGCAGGGCGGACGCGGGCAACGTCGTCAGCAGGGTGCGGCGCGAGAGCTGCAAGGGAATGCTCCAAACTCGGCAAACCGGGCGCGTGAAAGCGCTTGCCGGATCGCCCCGCATCCAAACAACCGGGATGGTGCCTGTCAATGAATCCGCGGCCGTGAACGCATGGGCCGCACGGGTCCCGCGGTCCGTCGCGACCTCGCTATACACGGCATGTATACGCGGTGTGTAGAGTGTCCGCCATGTCAATCGGTCACACCCTTCTCGGGCTCCTCGAATCCGGCCCCCAGCACGGCTACAACCTGAAGCGCGCCTTCGACGACTCCTTCGGCCACGATCGCCCCCTGCACTACGGACAGGTCTACTCGACCATGTCCCGGCTGCTGAAGAACGGGCTCGTCGAGGTCGACGGCATGGAGGCCGGGGGAGGGCCCGAGCGCAAGAGGTACGCGATCACCGAGGCCGGGATCACCGATGTCGAGCGCTGGCTCGCGCAGCCGGAGAAGCCGGAGCCGTATCTCCAGTCGACCCTCTACACGAAGGTCGTCATCTCGCTGCTCACCGACCGCAGCGCCGCCGAGCTGCTCGACACGCAGCGGGCCGAGCATCTGCGGCTGATGCGCGTCCTGACCGAGCGCAAGCGGCACGGCGACCTCTCGGACCAGCTCATCTGCGACCACGCGCTGTTCCATCTGGAAGCCGATCTGCGCTGGCTGGAACTGACCGCCGCCCGCCTGGACATGCTCGCCGAGGAAGTACGCCGATGAGCGCCGCACCCACGACCCCCTCGTCCCGCGCCTCGGGCACCCCCGCGGCCCCCGAAGGCTCGCTGCTCACGGCGTACGACCTGCGCAAGACGTACGGCACCACCCCCGCCCTCGACGGCGCCTCGTTCTCGATCCACGCCGGCGAGGTCGTCGCCGTCATGGGCCCGTCGGGATCCGGCAAGTCGACGCTGCTGCACTGCCTCGCCGGCATCGTGCCCGCCGACTCCGGGACCATCACCTACCAGGGCCGCGATCTCACCGAGCTGTCCGACAGCGCGCGCAGCACGCTGCGCCGTACGGACTTCGGCTTCGTCTTCCAGTTCGGCCGGCTCGTGCCCGAGCTGACCTGTCTGGAGAACGTGGCGCTGCCGCTGCGCCTGAATGGCATCCGCCGTAAGGAGGCCGAGCGGATCGCGCTGGAGTGGATGGAGCGCCTGGAGGCCGCCGACGTACGGGCCCAGCGCCCCGGCGAGGTCTCCGGCGGTCAGGGGCAGCGCATCGCCGTCGCCCGCTCGCTCGTCACCTCGCCCCGCGTGCTCTTCGCCGACGAGCCGACCGGCGCGCTCGACTCGCTCAACGGCGAGCGTGTGATGCGGCTGCTGACCGACGCGGCGCGGACGGCGGGCACGGCCGTCGTCCTGGTCACGCACGAGGTGCGGGTCGCCGCGTACTCCGACCGCGAGGTCGTCGTACGGGACGGCAGGACGCGCGACATGGACGCGTACGCCGGCGGCGGCGGAGGCGGTGGTGGTCACGACGGCGGCCACGGCGGTGGCGGTCGCGATGGCAGTCGCGACACTGGCCACGGCGGCGGCGTGGGGCGAGCGGCATGACGCTTCTCGACCGGGAGGCACCCCCGCTCACCCCGCCCCGGCCCACCGCCGTCGCTCCCACCGGCGTGCGCGCCTGGGCGCGGGACCTCGCGCTCGGCATGCGCTTCGCCGTGTCCGGCGGACGCGAGGGCTGGACCCGTACGGCGCTGACCGCACTCGGTGTCGGTCTCGGTGTCACGCTGCTCCTCGCCGCCGCCGCCGTACCGCAACTCCTCGACGGGCGCGAGAGCCGCGCCGAGGCGCGCGAAACCCCGAAGTCCACCTCGCAGGCGGTCGGCAAGGGCAGCACCGACACCACCTTCCTCTGGGCCGAGGCGAGCACCGAGTACCGCGGCGACGCGGTGGGCGGCCGGCTGCTGCGCCCGGAAGGCGCCGACGCGCCGCCACCGCCGGGGGTCGCGAAGATCCCCGGCCCCGGCGAAATGGTCGTCTCGCCCGCGCTGCGCGATCTGCTCGCGTCGTCCGAAGGCGCGCTGCTGGCGCAGCGGTTGGACGACCGGATCGTCGGCACCATCGGGGACGCCGGACTGGTCGACCCCGGCGAACTGCGCTTCTACGCGGGCAGTTCGACGCTGCGCGTCGACGGCGTCGGCATCCGGTCGTCCGGCTACGGCCTCGACGGGTCCAAGGCGCCGTTCGACCCACTGCTCGTGGTGCTGGTCATCCTGATGTGCGTCGTGCTGCTGGTGCCGGTGACCATCTTCATCGCCACCGCCGTCCGCTTCGGCGGCGACCGCAGGGACCAGAGGCTGGCGGCGCTGCGCCTGGTGGGGGCCGACGCCAGGACGGTGCGGCGTATCGCGGCGGGGGAGGCCCTGTTCGGGACGGTGGCCGGGCTGGCCGTCGGTGCTGTCCTCTTTCTGGTGGTGCGTCAGATCGTGGGCCACGTACGGCTCTGGGGGTACAGCTCCTTCCCGTCCGACGTGACCCCGATGCCCCTGGCGGCCCTGCTCATCGTGCTCGCGGTGCCGGTCGCCGCCGTCCTGGTCACCCAGGCCGCGCTGAGCTCGGTGGCCATCGAACCGCTCGGAGTCGTACGCGACACCGGTCCGCGCAGGCGAAGGCTCTGGTGGCGGCTGCTGCTGCCCGTACTCGGCCTCGGCGTTCTCGCGACCACCGGGAGCGTGGACGCCATGTCGCAGTCGATCGGGGAGATCCCCATCGCCTTCGGCGCCGCGTGTGTGCTGCTCGGACTCGCCGGGCTGCTTCCCTGGCTCGTCGAAGCGGCCGTCTCCCGGCTGCGCGGCGGACCGGTGCCCTGGCAACTGGCCATCCGCAGGCTTCAGTTGAGCAGTGGCGTGGCGGCGCGGGCGGTGAGCGGCATCACCGTCGCGGTGGCGGGCGCCATCGCCCTGCAGATGATGTTCGGCGCCATGCAGAAGGACTTCCTGGAGATCACCGGGCAGGACACCGAGCGGGCCGACTTCTACGTCTCCAGCGACTACGGCGACTCCGTGCTCGCCGAGCGGATGATCCAGGACTTCCGTGACACGAAGGGGGTCTCCGAGGTCATCGGCACCGTCGAGGTCTATGTGGCCGCCACCGGCGCCCCCACCGAGCACGGCTGGCAGCCGATCACGACCCTCACGGTGGCGACCTGCGCGACGCTGAGGGAGATCGCCGAGCTGCCCACCTGCCGGGACGGGGACGCCTTCGTCGGGCACCTCGACGCCAGGGCGGCCAGGACGGTCGGGGCGGCCGGGGTGAAGGAGCAGAACGACCGTACGGACGAGGCCGCCGTCCCCGGCAGGCCCGTCGACCTGACCGGGAACCTCGGGGAGGGCAAGGGCGAGCCCCGGCTGTGGACGCTGCCCGAGTCGGCCCGCACGGTGACGGCCTTCCCCGATCCGATGGGCGACCTGCACGACGGCATCCTCGTCACGCCCGGCGCTCTCGGCTCCGTGGAACTGCCCGGGGCCACGGCCCGGGCCTCCATCAAGGTCGACCGGACGGTGCCGGACGCGGCCGAGTACGTACGCGGAACGGCGGCGGACATCGACCCGACGCTGCGGATCAACCCGCTGG
Organism: Streptomyces panacea; assembly: GCF_040560175.1. NCBI lineage: Bacteria > Bacillati > Actinomycetota > Actinomycetes > Kitasatosporales > Streptomycetaceae > Streptomyces > Streptomyces panacea. Next base: position 32,563 of record NZ_JARJHW010000046.1, on the reverse strand, counting down.
AGAACCTGGAGCGCGACAAGCAGTACGACAGTGTGCGCAGCGGCCTCCAGGTCGGCGGCACGCTCACGATGATGCTGATCGCCGCCAGCCTGCTGGTCTCCCAGATCGAGCAACTGCGCGAGCGCAAGCGCCTGTTGTCCGTCCTGGTGGCCTTCGGTACGCGGCGCGGGACGCTGGCCTGGTCGGTGCTGTGGCAGACGGCGGTGCCGGTGGTGCTGGGCACGTCCCTCGCGGTCGTCGGCGGGCTCGTCCTCGGCAGGTTCATGCTGGGCATCGTCGGGAAGCCGATCGGTGACTGGTGGGTCTTCGTGCCGTACGCGGCGGTCGGCGCGTCGGTGATCCTGCTGGTGACGCTGGCGAGCCTGCCACCGCTGTGGCGGATGATGCGACCGGAGGGTCTGCGTACGGAGTAGCGGGCGCGGGCGGGCGCGGGTCGGCGGCCCGGCGGGGGCGGACGCGGGCGCGGGTCGGCGGCCCGGGGGAGGTACGCCGACCGGCCCTGCGGTTGTCCATCCGCTCCCTCGAAGCCTCACCAAATATTCATGAACGGGCTAATCCGCCAGCTTCCGGGTCGAGTTCGTACAACGCGACAACCCGATACCTCCTTGACACGCCTATTGGTCTAAGCCAACATCCGATTGGCCTGTACCAAGTTCAAGGGCGGTTCGCTGAGCCGGCCGCCGAGCGATGCGCCTTCGGAGGACCCGCATGGAGCCGAGCAGCCGGCCGAGCAGCCGTCACCAGCAACTGACGCGTCTCGCGGGGACGGTGCTCCAGCCCGGGTTCGTGGGCACGACCGTGCCCGACTGGGTCCGCCGCGGAATCGCGGACGGCCTCACCTCCGTCGTCCTGTTCGGCCGGAACATCGTCGACCCCGAACAGGTCGCGCGCCTCACCGCCGAACTACGCGCGGAGAACCGCGACCTGATCATCGCCATCGACGAGGAGGCCGGCGACGTCACCCGGCTCGAAGCCTGGACCGGCGCCTCCCGGCCGGGCAATCTCGCGCTCGGCGCCGTGGACGACGTGGATCTGACCGAGTCCGTCGCCCGCGACATCGGGCGCGAACTCCACGCCGCCGGTATCTCCCTCAACTACGCGCCCAGCGCCGACGTCAACTCCAATCCCCTCAACCCCGTCATCGGAGCCCGCTCCTTCGGCGCCCGTACGGATGTCGTCTCCCGGCACACCGCCGCCTGGGTCCGCGGACTCCAGTCGGCCGGCGTCGCCGCCTGCGCCAAGCACTTCCCCGGCCACGGGGACACCTCGGTCGACTCCCACCACGGGCTGCCGCAGGTCTCCGCGAGCGCCGAGGAGATCGCCGCCACCGCGCTGCCGCCCTTCGTCGCCGCCATGGAGGCGGGCGTACGCGTGGTGATGACCGCACACCTGCTCGCGCCCGCGTACGACCCCGAACTCCCGGCCACCCTGAGCCCTCGCATCCTCGTGGATCTGCTCCGCGGTGAGCTGGGCTTCGACGGGCTGGTGGTGACGGACGGCATCGAGATGAGCGCGGTCACCGCCCGCTACGGCATCGACGGGGCCACCGTACGGGCGGTCACGGGCGGCGCCGACGCGGTGTGCGTCGGCGGCGAGCACGCCGGCGAGGCCACCTTCGACCAGCTCACCGACGCGCTTGTCCAGGCCGTGCTCGACGGCACGCTGCCCGAGGCGCGGATCTGTGAGGCGGCGGCGCGGGTCGCGGAGTTCGCCGCCTGGTCGGGCAGCCGTACGCGCGCCGTGGCCACCGATGGCGCCGCGTCCGACATCGGCCTGGTCGCCGCCCGGCGCGCGCTGCGCGTACGGACCGAGCAGGGCCGGGAGTCGGTGCTGCCGCTCGTCGGCGCGCCCCACGTGGTGGAGCTGTCGCCGACGATGAACCTGGCCGTTGACGGGCAGACCCCGTGGGGCGTGGCGGCTCCGCTGAGCGACCTGCTGCCCGGCACGACATCCGTACGGCTGACGGAGGCCGACCTGACGGAGTCCGGCGCCCTGCCGGACCTGCTGGACCTGCTGGAACGCAAGGTGCTCGACCCGGCGGCCGAGCGTTCGCTGGTCGTCGTCGTGCGCGACGCGGCGCGGCACGGCTGGATGTCGGCGGCGATGACACGACTGCTGGGCAGCCGGCCCGACGCGGTGGTCGTGGAGATGGGCGTACCGAACGGTTCGGCGCCCGGTGCCGTCCACCTGGTCACCCACGGCGCGACGCGCGTCTCGGGGGTCGCGGCGGCGGAGTTCCTGGCGGGGCGCCGCTGACGTCGGCCTGCGGGCGGGTGTTGGGTCCCCGGGAGCCCGGGGTCCCAACACCCTTGCCACAGCGGTGTGTTGAGACCTGTTTACGGTCCCACCCGTCCCGCTTGTCCTACTCGGTCGCGTCCGGTGCGACGTTGCCGTACGGCTGCGTGATCACTTCCAGATAGTGACCCGCCGGATCGAGGAAATACACGCCCCGCCCGCCGTGGTTGTGGTTGATCCGGCCGGGAAGCCCGCCGTGCGGGTCGCCGAAGAAATCGACTCCGGCGTCCTTGATCCGCCCGAAGATTCCGTCGAAATCCTCCTCGGGCACCAGGAAGGCGTAATGCTGCGGGGTGATGGACTCCTGACCGATGGTCGCGAAGTCGAGTGTCACGCCGTTGCCGGTGTCGACCGGAATGAAGGGGCCCGATTCGGTGCCGATCTCCAGATCCAGGATGTGCGCCAGAAATTCGGCGGAAGCCCGGTTGTCCCGGGAGTGAACGATCGTGTGATTCAGCTCTACTGACACAGTGGAATGCCTCCAGAGGCATCTCACGGGAACCTCCACGCTTCACCCGGCCGGTGACCAACGCGCGATGCCCACCCGGGATCGTAAACGCCCAGGGAGCGAGGCTCCAACCTTTTTATCCGCCCGGTCGCACGGCGGTTTCCCCGGCCGGGCGACGTCCGACCCGGTGACCTGCTCGGCACTCTCACCCGCCGTCGTCGCCTCACGCACTCGCCTCACGCACTCGCCTCACGCACTCACTTCGCGTACTCACTTCGCATCCGAATACCGCTCCACCGTCGCCGTCGTGAAAGGAAACCGCACCGGCGTCTCCCCGAAGGCGATCCGGCCCGCCAGCTCACCCGCCTCGCGGATCGCCACCGCCACGTCCGCCGCCTCCGACAGCGGACAGTGCACGATCACCTCGTCGTGCTGGAAGAAGACCAGCTCGGCCCGCATGCCCGCGGTCGCGCTCCGCAGCGCCGCCAACATCAGCAGAGCCCAGTCGGCCGCGCTGCCCTGCACCACGAAATTCCGTGTGAAGCGCCCGCGCGCACGGGCGTTGGACGACGCGTACCCCGGCGTGAACTCGTCTCCGCCGGAAGGCACTTCGGTGGACGACGGGTCGTCGGCCTCCTGGGGGATGCCCGCCTCGCCGCCGTCCTCCGAACCGGCCGCCGGAGGGCTCGTCCGGCCCAGCCACGTCCGTACGAGCCTGCCCTCCTCGCCCGCCCGCGCCGCGTCGTCGACATACTCGACGGCCTTGGGAAACCTTCTTCGCAGGGCGGCCAGATTCTTCAGGCCGTCACCGGACGTCTGGCCGTAGATCGCGCCGAGCAGCGCGAGCTTGGCCTGCCCTCGGTCACCGGCGAACGCCCGGTCCGACAGCACTTTGTACAGATCGTCGTCATGCCCGGCGACCTCCATGAGCCCCCGGTCGCGGGAGATCGCGGCCAGCACGCGCGGTTCCATCTGGTCGGCGTCCGCCACGACCAGCCGCCACCCGTCGTCGGCGACGACCGCTCCCCGTATGACGCGCGGGATCTGCAACGCGCCGCCGCCGTTGGTCGTCCAGCGGCCGGAGACCGTACCGCCCGGCAGATACTCCGGGCGGAAGCGGCCGTCCCGCACCCAGTCCTGGAGCCAGCTCCAGCCGTGCGCCGTCCAGATGCGGTACAGCTTCTTGTACTCGATCAGCGGAGCCACCGCGGGATGGTCGATCTCCTCCAGCTCCCACCGCCGCGTCGACTTCACCTTGAACCCGGCCCCCGTGAAGGCCTTCACCACGTCCGCCGGCAGATCGGGCCGTACGCGCCGCCCGAACGCCTCCGAGACCTGGTCAGCCAGCTCCGCCAGCCGCCGAGGCTCACCCCCGCCCGCGTACCGCTCGCCCAGCAACTCGTCCAGCAGCCCACGGTGCACATCCGCCCGCCACGGCAGACCCGCGGCGTGCATCTCGGCGGCCACCAGCATCCCCGCCGACTCCGAGGCCGTCAGCAGCCGCATCCGGCCCGGATGCGCCGCCTCGTCGTGCCTTCGCTGCTGCTCCGCGTACACCTCCAGCAGCCCGTCGAACGGCACGTCCGCCCCCGCCCGCGGCTCGAAGAGCGCGGACTGTGAACCCGGCTCGGCGGCACGCTGCGGCGGATCAGGCGGTACGGGCCCACGCCGCAGCCGCGCCCAGGCGGCGGCGGCCGACCTGGGCTCCCCGAGCCGCCCCTCGTGGCCGAGGAGCAGCAGCTCCGCCGCCTCGATGTCGTAACACCGCTCCACCCGCACCCCGGCGGCCAGCAGCCGGGGCGCCAGCTCGGCGGTGGACCGCCACACCCACCGCGTCACCTCCGGGAGCCGTGCCCGGACCGCCTCGACGAGATCGGGCTCGCGCAGCACGGGACCGGCGGGGCGCGCGTCCGCGCCCAGCGGCGCGAGCCACGCGCCGCCGCCCTCCGCCGGGGCCAGAGCCCACCGTCCGATCATGCGTCCGAGTCTCCCAGCAGGGTCTGACAACGGGCCGGTGCGCAACTGACCCGGTGGAGCGGACGCGGACGGAACTGACCCGGGCGGAACATTCGAGAGGCGGACGGGGCTGTGCCCGGAGAACATCGAAATGACTCACATGACATGACTCACTCACTCACTCCGACCACATCGACATCGCTCCACGGAGTTCTACGGAGGCTGACATGCAGGCGATCGTTTTCGAGGAGTACGGCGGTCCTGAGGTGCTTCAGCTCACGGACATCGAGCAACCGCAACCGGGGCCGGGTCAGATCCGCGCGTCCGTCCGGGCGGCGGGGGTCAACCCGGCCGACTGGAAGATCCGTAAGGGCTGGATGCAGGAAGCCTTCCCGATGAGCTTCCCCGCCGTCCCCGGCAGTGAGTTCTCCGGGGTCGTGGACGCCGTCGGCGACGGCGTCATCGGACTCTCCGTAGGAGACGAGGTCCTCGGCTGGTCCGTCGGCGGCGCCTACGCGCAGTACACGCTGGCCACCATCGTCGTGCCCAAGCCGGCCGGGCTGAGCTGGGACGTGGCGGCGGCACTGCCGGTCGCGGGGGAGACGGCCCGGCGGGTGCTGGACGACCTGGCCCTCAAGCGGGGGGAGACCGTCCTGGTGCACGGCGCGGCCGGATCGGTCGGCTCGATGGCGGTCCAGCTCGCCGTGGCGCGCGGCGCGACGGTCGTCGGCAGCGCCTCCCCGGCCAACCACGACTACGTACGGCTGCTCGGCGCCACCCCGGTGACGTACGGCGACGGCCTGGTCGAGCGCGTCCGCGCCGCCGCGCCCCAGGGCGTGGACGCGGTCTTCGACGCCGCGGGCAAGGGCGCCTTGCCGGACTCGATCACCCTGCGCGGGGGCACGACCGACCGGATCATCACGATCGCCGACCCGACGGCCGCCGAGCACGGCGTGCCGTTCTCCTCTGGCGGCTCGACCCCGGAGGAGAGCCGCGCGGGCCTCACCGAGCAGGCCCGACTGGCGGCGGACGGCACGCTGCGCGTCCTGGTGGCGCAGACTTACCCCTTGGCGGACGGGGCCCAGGCGCAATCGGCGAGCGAGTCGGGCCACACGCGCGGCAAGCTGATCATCAAGCCATGACCTGACGGACCCCTGGGACGGGACGGGGCTGGACGAGGTGCTGGACGAGGTGGGACGGGACGCGGCGGGGCTGGACGAGGCGGGGCTGGACGATGCGGGACACGGAGGGACGGTGGACGGGGCCGGTCGGAGTCGGGGACTCGCGGTGTCGGATGTCGGGGGTCTGTCAGCTCCCTGTCGGTCGCCGCTGCGAGCCTTGGAGCCGTCGGACGGGTGAAGGCGGCGCGCGTGAGCGCGCCGCCCCGTCCATCTCCGGCGAACCCAGCCGGCCAGTCGGCCGGTTGTCCCGAGTACGAGGAGCCCGCCCTCATGTCTTCCCGATCCGGCACCCGGCCGTGGGACGTTCGACAGCTGCCTCCTGCCCCGGGCCGGACCTTCCTGGTCACCGGCGGCAACGCGGGGATCGGCTACTTCGTCGCGGAGCAGCTCGCCGCCACCGGAGCCACGGTCGTGCTCGGCAGCCGTAGCGGCGAGAAGGCGGAAGCCGCGAAGGTCTCCATCCGCTCGCGTGTCCCGGGCGCCGACATCCGCCACCTGCCGCTGGACCTCGCCGATCTGTCGTCACTCAAGACCTCGGTGGACACCCTGGAACTCGACCATCTCGACGCGGTCGTCCACAACGCCGGGGTGGCGCTCGACGAGCCCCCGCGCCGCGAGACCGACGGCGGCGACGAGCTGATGTTCGGGACCAATCACCTCGGTCACTTCGTACTGACCCAGTGGCTGGCGCCCTTGCTGTCCGCCGCGCCGGAGGGGCGCGTCGTGACGGTCGGCAGCTTCGCGGCGAAGTCCGAGCGACTGGACCTGGCCGATCTCCAGTCCACCGTGGACTACCGCCCCAAGCGCGCCTACGGCCGGTCGAAGCTCGCTCAGATGTACTTCGGCCTCGAACTCGACCGCCGCCTGCGCGCCGCGAACAGCACGGTGCTCAGCGTGCTGGCCCACCCCGGAGGCGCGCTCGACTCCCTCACTCCGTCCCGCCCGCCGGTCCACGTCCGTACCGCCGGTGAACGGCTGCGTGGTCTGCCCGTCGGTCTCCTCATCCAGGGCAAGGAGGCCGGAGCGTGGCCCGCCGTGCGGGCCGTCCTCGACCCGGAGGTGAGCGGAGGGCAGCTCTGGGGGCCGCGAGTCTTCGGCCTGCGCGGCAGGCCGCGGACCGAGACCGTCCGGGGCCACCTGGCCGACACCGCTGTCGCGGCGCGCCTGTGGGACGCCACTCGCGAGATGACCGGCGCCGATCCCGCCCTCGGATTCGGCCCCCGCCTCCAGTAGTGCGCGGGGCCCGTTACTCCAGCTCGCGGACCACCCGCGCCGGGTTGCCGACCGCCAGGACCCCGGCCGGCAGGTCCTTCGTGACCACGGCTCCCGCGCCGACCACCGTGTTCTCGCCGATCGTCACGCCCGGACAGACGATCACGCCGGCGCCGAGCCACACGTTGTCTCCGATGATCACGGGCGACGCCCGCTCGAAGCCCGCCCGGCGGCGCTCGGTGTCGAGTTCATGGGTAGGCGTGAGCAGTTGCACGTTCGGGCCGATCTGGACGTCGGAGCCGACGGTGATCGGCGCGCAGTCGAGGAAGACCGCGCCGAAGTTGATGAACGTGCGGGCGCCGATGCTGATGTAGGTGCCGAAGTCGCAGTTGAACGGGGGCCGGATCCGTACGCCCTCGGCCACCGACCCCAGCAGCTCGCCCAGGATCCGCTCGCGCCCGTCCGCGTCGGGCAGCCCCTCCCCGCCCGTCCCGTTGTACGCGGAGCACAGATCGGCCCGCCGCCGGGACTCCGCCTCAAGCTCCTCGTCGTCCGGCAGGTACCACTCGCCGGCCAGCATCAGCTTCTTGTTGTCGCCCATGTGCGTGCGTGTCCTCTCGTCGGGAGTTCCACCACGGTAGGGCGGGGCGCCGGATCGCGGGGCGGAACCCCCTCATCCTGTGGACAGACGGGCGACTGTGCAGGTCGCGCAGTAGTTCGATATGCACAGCCTGTGGATAACTCATCTTCTGGGACCATGGACGGTGGCCCGTCGTCGCGACGGCCGGGGGCGGGACGATCAAGGGACAAGGGGAGACGCTGCCATGCCAGGTGCGCCAGGCGAGTCGGAAGCGGTCGGCGGAACGGTCGACGGCGCCTTCGCCGCCGCGCTCTACGCCGACGCGGCGGCGGGCGGCGGCAGGGGCCTGGACACCGGCGCCTCGCTGCTGGCCGCAGACCCGGCGGCCGACACCGAACTGCGCCGGCGCGGCGAGCGATTCCTGCGCCGCTCCTGGGAGCGGGGCTGGCAGCCCGCCGATGTCGTACGGCTCGTGAGCCGTGACCTCGACGAGCCGCACATACGGCTCGTCGGTGAGCTGATATCGGCGGAGGCCGTCCGGTACGAACGGGTCGCCCCGCGCTGGGGCGCCCAGCTCGCGGAGATCGCGGCGGACCTCGAAGCCGACCGCAAGGCCGGGACCGCGCCCCGGTCCACCGACCGCTTCTCGTACGCGACCACCGCGCTGGAGCTGTACCGGCTGCTCGTCAGGCTCCCGGCGATCGAGGCCGTGGGACCGGTGCCCGGCACGCCCGTCCATGTTCCGGCGGCCGACGGCGAACCGCGCATGCTCACTCGGATCCGCGCCCTGCTGGCCAAGGCGGAGGGCACCGACTTCCCGGAGGAGGCCGAGGCGCTGAGCGCCAAGGCGCAGGAGCTGATGGCCCGCCACAGCATCGACGAGGCCCTGCTCGCCGACCGCGCGCACCGCGGTGACGTACCGGGCGCCTGCCGGATCGGGGTGGACGCGCCGTACGAGACGGCGAAGGCGATCCTGCTCGACGCCGTCGCGTCCGCCAACCGCTGCCAGTCGGTGTGGAACAGCGGATTCGGTTTCTCCACCGTGGTCGGTTTTGAGCCGGATCTGGAGGTGGTGGAGCTGCTGCACACGTCGCTGCTCGTGCAGGGGACCGCGGCGATGACCCGCGCGGAGGCCGCCCAGCGGGCGTCGGGCCGCAGGCGGACGAAGACTTTCCGGCAGTCGTTCCTGATGGCGTACGCCCACCGGATCGGCGAACGGCTCGCGGCCACGGCCGAACAGGTCACGGCCGACGCCGCCGGCGCCGAGGCCGCTGGTGCCGGCTCCGGTACGAGCGCCCTGACGGCCGGCGGAGAAGGGCGGCTGCTGCCCGTCCTGGCGGCGCGGGACATGGCGGTCACCGACCGCGCGGAGCGGATGTTCCCCGAAACGGTGCGGACGAGGGTGCGCGGCGTGACCGACGGCGAAGGGTGGGCGCACGGCACGGCGGCGGCGGACCGGGCCCGCGTCACCTCCTCATAAAGAGGGCGCCGTTTTCTCGTAACCCGGCGCCCTCATCGAGAGAAAGCGGTCTCCATTACGGCACCGGAATGTCCGTCGGCAGCCCCTCGGGCAGTTTGCCGGGCTCCGTCTTGGCGAGGCTGTCCTTCGTGCCGCCCTCCCACGAAAGCACCAGCGTCTTCCCGTCGTTGGAGTCGATCGACCCCATCGTGCGGTCGGTGTCCCCGTCGGCGCACTTGAGCGACAGCATCGGCTTGCCGCCCATGTCCTGGACGTCGCCCTGGCAGATGTGCTCGTCGGCGATGAGGGCGGCCTTGCCCTCCTTGACGGACAGCGCGACCGCCTTGCCCTCCGTCATCCCCGCCCAGCTGCCTTCGAGGCTGTCGGCGGTGGAGCCGGTGTCCGGGGTGGATTCGCCGGTAGCGCCGTCCGGCTCGCTCGGGGCCGGTGCGCCGGTGCCCTTGTCCTTGCCGGAGTCGTCACCGCTGTCACTGCCGCCACAGCCGGTGAGAGTGAGCGCGACGACGAGTCCGGCCGCGGCGACGCTGCTTCGTACGAGCTTGTGCATGTCTCTGTCCCCCATCACTTCCACGACCGCGCCAAGCTACCAGGACGGCCGCCGCGAAACTGCTGCGGCGAGTTCCGGACGAGTACGGGAAACACCGGCACCGAAAGGGCTTTCCGTTCGTCTCAATGAATGAGGCATAGTTCGCAAGCCTGTAGTCAAGGGAACACCCCCCGTGCACGTGCATCTGCTCATGCATTGGCATGTGAACACAGCTATGATCCGAGCTAGTTGACACTTGCACCATGCAACTCGGGGAGCGTCCTGTGCACCACGCGTACAATGGCATGGCGGCCACCGAGCTTCACGGAGTCGTCTGGCAGAAGAGCAGGCACAGCAATTCCCAGGGCTCCTGCGTCGAGTTCGCCAAACTGCCCGGCGGGGGTGTGGCGGTCCGGAATTCACGCCACCCCGAAGGACCCGCCCTCGTGTACACCCGGGCCGAGATCGTGGCCATGCTGGCGGGTGTGAAGGACGGGGAATTCGATCATCTGACGGCCTGAGGTCAAGTCCTCAAGCCGCCCGTCGGTCATTCGGTCCGTAGCCGGAACAGTGCCCAGACCACCTTGCCGTGCAGCGAGCCGGCGAGCGGATGCCAGCCCCACGTATCGCTGAACGAGTCCACCAGGAACAGTCCCCTGCCGGACTCCGCGGCGAAATCCTCGTCCGACTCGCGCGCCGCGGGACCCGCGTGGCTGGGATCGCGCACCGCGCACACCAGCCGGGTCGTCCAGCGCATCAGATGCAGCCGTACGGGTGGTTCCTGCGGTTCGCGAGGCGTGTCCGAAGGGAGGGCGTGCCGCAGTGCGTTGGTGACGAGTTCGGAGACGACCAGCGCGACATCGTCGAACCGGTCGTCGAGTTGCCACTGACAGAGTGTCGTCCGGGTGAACTGCCGCGCGCCGCGCACCGCTTCGTAACGGGCGGGCAGCGCGCACGACGCCGAACTGGAGACGGCTGCGGGATCGATCGGCGGAAGCCCCTGCCTTAACGGCTCGAGCACGGTCGATCCATTCGTCCCCATGCGAGGCACTCCCCGGGATTCGCGGCCGTAGCGATACTGCGGTGGTACAGCGTCACAACACGTCAAACACGAACGAGCACGCAGGTGCGGCGAGGCCCATGGTTCCCAATGCGCAGAGCAGATGCAAGGGCAGATGCACGTGCACGCGCCCGACTTATCCAAGAATGTGGCGTTCCGGATTATTTCTTCTCTCGACCACTTTCTTGCTCTTCCCAAAGGCTTCTCATTTCTGTAATCGAATGAGTACGGGCTGAAGCGTTTGATGGCACAATCCGGCTCTCAGGGTTCGGGGGTGCTCCGAGGGTGTCGTGGGACAAATAGTGGGAGATGGACCGTATGGGGAGGGTTGGAGACGTGACCGCATTGGAACCGGGCGGATCCGTGGTGCGGCGCATACTGCTGGGCTCGCAGCTGAGGCGGCTGCGCGAGTCGCGCGGCATCACGCGCGAGGCGGCCGGATACTCGATCCGCGCGTCCGAGTCCAAGATCAGCCGTATGGAGTTGGGCCGGGTGAGTTTCAAGTCCAGGGACATCGAGGACCTGTTGACGCTCTACGGAGTCGCCGACGAGATGGAGCGAGGGTCCCTGATCGGTCTCGCCCGTGAGGCCAACGTCGCCGGCTGGTGGCAGAGCTTCGGCGACGTACTGCCCGGCTGGTTCCAGACGTACATCGGACTCGAAGGCGCCGCCTCATTGATCCGTATCTACGAAGTCCAGTTCGTGCACGGCCTGTTGCAGACCGAGGCGTACGCGCACGCGGTCGTCAAGCGCGGCATCCCGAACGCACCCCAGGCGGAGATAGACCGCCGCGTCGCGCTGCGTCAGGAGCGCCAGAAGGTGCTCGTCTCCGAGCGCGCCCCGCGCTTCCACGCGGTGCTGGACGAGGCCGCCCTGCGCCGCCCGTACGGCGACCGGTCCGTGATGCGCGGCCAGTTGGCCCATCTCATCGAGGTCTCCGAGCACCCGACGGTCACGCTCCAGGTGATGCCCTTCAGCTTCGGCGGGCACGCGGGCGAGAGCGGCGCCTTCACGATGCTGCGCTTCCCCGAGTCCGACCTCTCCGACCTCGTCTACCTGGAACAGCTCACGAGCGCGCTGTATCTCGACAAGCGGGAGGAAGTCACCCAGTACGAGCGGGTGATGACGCGGCTGCACGAGGACAGCCTCGGGCCGGCCGAGAGCCGTGATCTGCTGCGAGGTCTGCTGCAACTCTCCTGAACGAGCGCGCGGTCGACCATGAATGACCGTCAGTGACCACGAATGACCGCAACCGATCGAAGCCGTCCGAGCCGCGCGAGCGACGATATTCGGACGTTCTTGAAGCCCCTTGACTCTGATGCGGCGTAAGTATGATGACGTGACATCAGTTTTCCGGTTCTGAGGTTAGGGATCACATGTCCTTCTTCGCCGAACTCGACCAGCAGTACATCGACGGCGAGTGGCGGCCCGGCAGTGGCTCGTGGGACATCATCGTTTTCAATCCCTACAACGGCGAGAAGCTGGCCTCGATCGCGGTGGCGACCGCCGACGAGGTGGACCAGGCGTATCAGGCCGCCGAGCGCGCACAGGCGACGTGGGCGGAGACCAACCCGTACGCCAGGAGGCAGGTCTTCGAGCGCGCGCTGCGCGTCGTCGAGGACCGCGAGGAGGAGATCACCGAGGCGATCATCGCCGAACTCGGTGGTACGCGTCTGAAAGCGGCGTTCGAGCTGCGCCTCGCCAAGGAACTCCTGCGCGAGGCCGTACAGCTCACGCTGCGCCCCGAGGGCCGGATACTCCCCTCGCCCGTGGACGGCACGGAGAACAGGGTCCACCGCGCGCCCGTCGGCGTGGTCGGTGTCATCAGCCCCTTCACCTTCCCCTTCCTGCTGTCGCTCAAGTCGGTCGCCCCGGCGCTGGCGCTCGGCAACGCCGTCGTACTGAAGCCGCACCAGAACACGCCGATCTGCGGCGGGTCCCTGGTGGCCAAGGTGTTCGAGGACGCGGGGCTGCCCGCCGGACTGCTGAACGTCGTCATCACCGACATCGCCGAGATCGACGACGCGTTGATCGAGCATCCGATACCGAAGGTCATCTCCTTCTCCGGCTCCGACCGGGTGGGACGGCACGTCGCCGTCGTCTGCGCGAAGAACCTCAAGCGCTCCGTGCTCGATCTCGGCGGGAACAGCGCGCTGATCGTGCTCGCGGACGCAGATGTCGACTACGCGGTCCACGCCGCGGTCTTCAGCCGGTTCGCGCACCAGGGCCCCGTCCGTATGGCGGCGAACCGCATCCTTCTCGACCGCGCGGTCGAGAAGGAGTTCACCGAGAAGTTCGTCGCGAAGGTCAGGACGCTGACCGTCGGCGACCCGGCCGACCCGAAGACGGTCATCGGCCCGCTCATCAGCTCCCAGCAGGCCGACGCCGTCGGCGCGCTGGTCGACGAGACCGTCGCGGCGGGTGCGACCGCGCTGGTGCGCGGCACCGTCGACGGCAATCTCGTCTCCCCGACCGTGCTGACCGGTGTGGCCGTCGACTCCCCCGCCCTGACCCAGGAGATACTCGGCCCGGTCGCGATCCTGCTGCCGTTCGACAGCGAGGACGAGGCGATCAGGATCGCCAACGACACCCGGTGCGCGCTCAGCGGCGCCATCCACACCGGCGACATCGAGCGGGGTGTACGGGTCGCGCGGCGGATCAACACCGGCATGATCCACGTCAACGACGGCACCGGCCGCGACGAACCGATCGTCCCGTTCGGCGGCGAGAAGCACTCCGGGGCGGACTGGCTGAACGCCGAGTCGATGGTCGACGCCTTCACCACCCAGAAGTGGATCTCGGTGCAGTACGGGCGCTCCAGCTTCCCGTTCTGAGCCGGAGACGGCCGGGAGCTAGCGGCTCTCCGCCGGGATGTCCGGGAGATGCCGGAGTGACTCCAGCAGTTCCGCGGCCCGCCCCGTGTCGTCACTCACCTCCGTGCGTTCCGCCTCCGTCAACCCGACGGCGGCGGCCCTGTCGAGGAAGCCACGTGCCTCGTCGATGTCGTCCAGACGCTGCGCGATGTCGCCGCGCAGCACGAGCATCCGGTAGAGCTGCACGGCGGTCGGCGACGCTCCCTCCTTACGGATGCCGCCGTCGCTCGCCTCGGCGTCCTTGAGGGAGCGGTCGAGGATCTTCACGGCGGCCCCGAGATCCTGCTTCGAGTCGGCGAAGGCCACCGCCAGGTGCAGGGCTCGCGCGTACGGCTCCTTCGGAGGACGCTGATGGTGCCCGTCGCTGTCGGCGTCGTTCGGCTGTCCGATCCGGATGGTGTTGCCGGCCGGGTCCGTCATGAGGAACTGCCGTACGCCGTACGACATCTCCTTGACCGGCCCGATCCGGGGCAGCCCGCGGGTCGGGATCCTCCCGTACGCCGCTTTGAGCCCGGTCCGGAAGGCGCTGTGCATCCCGTCGACGTCGTCGGTCAGCACGTAGCAGCCGCTGAACGACTCGGTGGGCTCGTACTTCTTCATCCCGAAGAACTGCAGCTCCACGTCACCGCGCTCGACGACCGCGTAGGCGTAAGGACTCTTCTGTATGAAGGTGATCTCGAAGCCGAGTGCCGAGTAGAAGTCGACTACGGGTTGGATGGTCTGGCACGGGAGGAGCGGGATGGTCTTCTCTGTCATGTCGAGTAGTCTAGTCAAAGTTGAATAGAAGGGTACGGCGATGTCAGCGATCCGGCTGCTGGTGCTCGGCGCGGTGCGCCAGCACGGCCGCGCGCACGGCTATCAGATCCGCAACGACCTGGAGTTCTGGGGCGCGCACGAGTGGTCGAACGCCAAGCCCGGCTCGATCTACCACGCTCTCAAGCAGATGGCGAAGCAGGGCGAGCTGCTGGCGCACGAGGTCGCGCCGAGCACGGCGGGTGGTCCTCCTCGTACGGAGTACGAGCTCACGGAGGCCGGGACCGCGGAGTACTTCCGGCTGCTGCGTGAATCCCTGGTCGCCTACGACCAGAAGACGGACGTGCTGTCGGCCGGTGTCGGCTTCATCGTCGACCTGCCACGCGCGGAGGCCGTCGAGCTGCTGAAGGAGCGCGTGCGGGCGATCGAGGGCTGGCGGGCGTCCGTGACCGAGCACTACGTCCCCGAGGATGGCCCGGAACAGCTCGGGCACATCGGCGAGATCATGAATCTGTGGATCAGTCAGGCCGACTCCGGGGCGGAGTGGACACGCGGATTCATCGAGCGCATCGAGGCCGGCGCGCATGTCTTCTCGGGTGAGGGGGACCCCTTCGTCGGGGTGCTCGCCAAGGGTGAGGAGAACCCGTACGCGACGGGCGTCCCCGCCGAGGGTGACGACGACTGACCATGGCGGACCCGGCGGGAAATCGCAACTAATCAAGTTTGATTAATCTCCTCCCGGGGGTTATCTTTCTGCTCGTAGTCAAGTTTGACTACGAGGTGGAGGGGCTGGAGGCGAAGGCATTGACCGACGTGACGGAAGTGATCGTCATGGCAGGTGTACGCAAGCGGTACGGCGAGAAGGCCGCGCTCGACGGGCTCGATCTGGTGGTGGCGCGCGGCACCGTGCACGGGGTCCTCGGGCCGAACGGAGCGGGCAAGACGACGGCCGTACGGGTGCTGGCCACGCTGCTGCGGCACGACGAGGGCGTGGTGCGGGTGGCAGGGCACGACATCCGTACGGAGGCGCGGGAGGTACGCCGGCGGATCGGGCTGCTCGGGCAGCACACGGCGGTGGACGAGGAACTGAGCGGACGTCAGAACCTGGACGTGTTCGGGCGGCTCCACCACCTCGGCGCCCGGCGGGCCGCCTCGCGCGCCGAGGAACTGCTGGAGCGCTTCGGGCTCGCCGACACCGGACGCAAGGCGATCAAGCAGTACAGCGGGGGAATGCGGCGCCGCCTCGACCTGGCGGCCTCGCTGATCACCGATCCGGCGGTGCTCTTCCTGGACGAGCCGACGACCGGACTCGACCCGCGCGGGCGGGCCGAGGTGTGGGCCGCCGTGCGCTCGCTCGTCGGCGGAGGCACGACCGTACTGCTGACCACGCAGTATCTGGAGGAGGCGGACCAGTTGGCGGACCGGATCTCGGTCGTCGACGGCGGACGCGTGATCGCCGAGGGTACGGCGGACCAGCTGAAGGCGGAGGTCGGCGGCGACCGGATCGACATCGTCGTCCGCGACGCGGGGCAACTGGGCGCGGCGGCGGGGCTGTTCGGGGACGAGGCGACGGTGGACGAGGACCGCCGGCGGATCGGGGTGCCCGCCGCGGACCGGATGGCGGCGCTGACGAGGACCGTACGGGCGCTGGAGGCGGCCGGCATCGAGGCGGAGGACATCGTGGTGCGCAGGCCGACGCTGGACGAGGCTTTTCTGCGACTGACGCACCGTACGACGGAGGCCGTATGAGTACGACGAACGCCTGGGTGCTCACCGACAGCTGGACGATGACGCGGCGCGAACTGGCCCGCTGGCAGCGGCAGCCGGTCCAGGTGGTCATCGGGTTGATCTTCCCGGTGCTGCTGTTGCTGATGTTCGGCTACCTGATGGGGGCGGGGCGTGGTATCGAGGGCGAGTACATCGGCTTCCTCGTCCCCGGAATGCTCGCGCTGACCATGGTCTTCGGGCTTGAGGCGACGATGTTGGCCGTCACCCAGGATCTGGGCAAGGGGGTCATCGACCGGTTCCGCTCCATGCCGATGGCGTCCTCGGCGGTGCTGGTCGGCCGGAGCGTCGCGGACATGTTCCAGTCGGCGCTGAGCCTGGTGGTGATGATCGGGGTCGGGTTCGCGCTCGGCTGGCGCTGGCACGGCGGATTCGCTGCACTGCTGGGGGCGGTGGGGCTGCTGCTCCTGCTGCGGTTCGCGATGCTGTGGCTCGGCATCCAGCTGGCAATGGTGGCCGGCAAACCGGAGATGGTGCAGGCGGTGCAGATCCTGGTCTGGCCGATCGGTTTCTTCTCCAACGCCTTCGCGACTCCGGAGTCCATGCCGGGCTGGCTGGGGGCCGCGGTCGAGTGGAACCCGCTGTCGGCGACGGCGACCGCGGTACGT
Organism: Streptomyces panacea; assembly: GCF_040560175.1. NCBI lineage: Bacteria > Bacillati > Actinomycetota > Actinomycetes > Kitasatosporales > Streptomycetaceae > Streptomyces > Streptomyces panacea. The sequence continues at coordinate 15,806 of NZ_JARJHW010000046.1, read as the reverse complement.
GATCTGGGGGGCGTGCCGGGGCAGTTGAGCGGCTCGTGGGCGGCGGAGCACGCGCATCTGCTGGCGGTGGCGTGGCCGGTGGTGCTGATCGCGCTGTTCTTCCCGCTCGCGGTCGGGCGGTTCCGCGGACTGAGCCACTGACCGTCCGGCGATCGGCCGGCGTCCGGACGCCGGCCGATCGCCGGGTGGAACCTTCCCGGGGTTCGCGGTGTATCAGAGGCAGAACCGCACGCGGCGCACGGTGCGCCGCGGATCTCGGGGGGACTCCATGCGCGCAATCTCTACGCCCAGGCGCCGGTCAATGGTGGAAGGCCGTGGCCGCCGACTTGTCCCGGCCCAAGGGGTGCGGCTGGCGCCGCAGTTCCGGCAGCAGCAGCCGCAGATCGGCGAGCAGCAGCGCGGCGAGGTCGGCCGAGAATCCGTTGCGGCACACCACGCGCAGGACGGAGAGATCCTCGCGGTTGGCCGGGAAGGTGTAGGCGGGCATGAGCCAGCCGTGCTCCCGCAGCCGCCGCGAGACGTCGAAGACGTCGAAGTTCGTCACATGGGGCGCGGTGGTGAAGGCGAAGACGGGCAGTTCGTCGCCGTGGGTGAGCAGCCGGAATTCGTCGATCGCCCCGATCTGGTCGGCCAGCCCGCGGGCCACGTCCCGCGCCGCCTGCTGGACGGCCCGGAATCCGTCCCTGCCGAGCCGGAGGAACGTGTAGTACTGGGCGACCACTTGCGCGCCCGGCCGCGAGAAGTTCAGCGCGAAGGTGGGCATGTCCCCGCCCAGGTAGTTGACGCGGAAGACCAGTTCCTCGGGCAGTTCGGCCGACGTGCGCCACAGCGCCCAGCCCACGCCCGGGTAGACCAGGCCGTATTTGTGCCCGGAGGTGTTGATCGAGGAGACGCGCGGGAGCCGGAAGTCCCAGACGAGCTCCTCGTCGAGGAAGGGCGCGACCATGGCGCCGGACGCGCCGTCGACATGGACGGGGACGTCCAGACCCGTGCGCTCCTGGAGGGAGTCGAGGGCCGCGCAGAGCTCGGCGACGGGTTCGTACGAACCGTCGAAGGTGGAGCCGAGGATGGCCACGACCCCGATCGTGTTCTCGTCGCAGAGATCGACGGCCGCCTGCGGGTCGAGGTGGAAGCGGTCGCCTTCCATGGGAAGGAGTCGGGCCTCGACCTCCCAGAAGTTGCAGAACTTCTCCCAGCAGACCTGGACGTTGACTCCCATGACGAGATTGGGCTTGGCGCTCCCCGGATAGCGGTCCCGGTTCTTCGCCATCCAACGGCGCTTGAGCGCGAGCCCGGCGAGCATGCAGGCCTCGCTGGAGCCGGTGGTCGAGCAGCCGACGGTGGCGGACGGGTCGGGCGCGTTCCAGAGGTCGGCGAGCATCGTGACGCACCGCCGCTCCAGCTCGGCGGTCCGTGGGTACTCGTCCTTGTCGATCATGTTCTTGTCCCGGCACTCCGCCATCAGCACACCGGCCTGGGTTTCCATCCAGGTGGTGACGAAAGTCGCCAGATTGAGCCGGGAGTTGCCGTCCAGCATCAGCTCGTCATGGACCAGCTGGTAGGCCGTGGACGGGGGCATGGGGCCGTCGGGCAGCCGGTGGGTGGGCGGGGCGGACGTCATCCCGTTGGTGGGGTCGGCCTCGCCGAAGAAGGGGTTGAGCGACAGCCGGAGCCGCTCGGTGTGGTCGTCCGCCGGATCGTCCGCCGGGCCTCTCATGTTGCCTTCGGCGCGCTGCTTGCCGCGGTCAAGTGCCATCGTTCTCCCTGCCTCCCGTGGTCTCTCGCCTCAGCCGCCGAGGCCGGCCTTGATGGCGCGGGCGAATTTCACGACCCGCTCGGCCTGGACGCGGGCGGCGGTCAGCGTCTGCTCGTTCACCGGGAGGTCCCCCTGCCCGGAGACGTGCGACGTGCCGTACGGATTGCCGTCGACGTACTTCGACTCGTGCGTGTAACCGGGAGTGACGAGGATGCCGCCGAAATGGTGGACGGTGTTGTAGAGCGCGATCAGCGTCGTCTCCTGGCCGCCGTGCGGCGTCGCCGACGCCGTGAAGCCGCTGTAGACCTTGTCGGCGAGCTGCCCCTGCTGCCAGAGGCCGCCGAGGGTGTCCAGGAACTGCTTGAGCTGCGCCGAGACATTGCCGTAGCGGGTGGGGGAGCCGAAGATCACGGCGTCCGCCCAGCGCATGTCGTCGGGTGTGGCCTCGGCGATGTCGGCGGTCGCCTCGATGTTGGCGCCCCAGGCCGGATTGGTGTCGATCGCCGCCTGCGGGGCCAGTTCGGCAACTTTGCGGAGCCGTACGGCCGCTCCCGCCGCCTCGGCGTCCTTGGCGATGGCCTTGGCCATCGTGGTGAGGGTGCCGGTGGCGGAGTAGTAAATGACGGCGACGTTCACGGACGTGGGCATGGTGGCTACCTCGGTGGTCGGGGCTTCGGCGGCAGGGACGTCAGGCGCGACGATACGGACAAAACTGGCTATTGGCTCGCCGGGCGTCCGTTCGGGGTCTTCTGCCGGCGTCCGTCACCGCAGGGCCGCCCCGTCCGGGTCGAGCTGCATCTTCGGGCGGCCGGTCACCAGCAGCCAGGCGGGCAGCACGGCCACGCACAGCAGCGGGAGCAGGTTCGGGTCCGCGGCGAGTACGGCCGCGGTGAACAGGCTCAGCCAGCCCTGCCGGGTGATGGCGAGCAGTACCCCGAGGACACCGCAGACGACCGCCACGGTCAGATGTACGGCGGGCACGAGCGCGTGGGCGAACAGTCCGAGGGAGACACCGATGAAGACCGCCGGGAAGATTCGCCCGCCCCGGAAGCCGCAGGCCGCCGAGATCACCAGCGCGACCGTCTTCACCCCGCACATCAGCGCGAACTGCCCGGCCGACCAGCCGTCCGGGTCGGCGGTCAGTGTCTTCACCTCGTCCAGTCCCTTGAAAAGGGTGAGGTATCCGCCGAGCGCCCCGAGGAGGCCCAGGATCAACCCCCCGACGGTCAGGGTGAGTACGGGCCGTCCGAGGCGCCGGAAGGCGCTGTGGGCGTACGGGAAGGCGTACACGGCGGCCATGCCCAAGGCCGCGGCGACCGGCGCGATCACGAGCGCGGCCAGGGCGTCACTCCAGCCGGCGCCCGGATGGTCGGGAAGGGACAGGTCGAAGGTCGGATGGTCGATCAGCACCGTCGTCAGCCCGCCGGCTCCGGCGGCGACCAGCGGCCCGAACAGCTTGTCCCAGAGAGAGCCCGGCCCCGGTCGGGCCGCGAAGGTCTCCGTGAGGATCAGCGCGGCGGCCACGGGGGTGCCGAAGAGCGCCCCGATCGTGCCGGCGGCGGCCAGCGAGAGCCAGAGCGCGGCTGGGGCGGCGGGAGCGGCCTTGCGGCCGAGCCAGTAGGCGAGGGCGATGTTGGACGCGGTGATCGGGTTCTCCGGCCCGAGGCTCACGCCGCCCGCCAGCGCCAGAGAGGTGGCCAGCAGCAGACCGGGCACGATGCCCGGCGGCAGTGGGGGGTCGACGAGCCCGGTCGTGGCGGGATCGGGTCCCGCGTGCCCGTACACGTGCTGTACGACGAGCCCCACCGCGAGCCCGGTCGCGGTGAGCACCACGATCATCCAGAGAGAGGAGTGTCGGCCGATGCCGAGCGCGTCGGGCAGTGCCTGCCAGAGCACGTTCTCGAGCAGTCCCGCCAGCTCGCTCACCCCGAGCAGGACGAGGCTCGCGACCACACCGACGACCAGGGAGGGGGCGATCAGCGGAAGGAGCGTGCGCCCGGACGGGGACGGGGGAGCGGACGGAGTGTCTGTGGCCACGTGCATACCGTAATGGCACAAATGCGGCAAAACGTCTCGATTGGAGAGGGCTCGCACCGCACGTGGCGTGGGGCCGCGGCCCTGGTGCCGTACCGAACACGACCGGCCACCGCTGACCGGTGGACGGCGGGGAGCGCGGATACACGCCCGTCTCAAGCCGTGCGGACCGGGTGGAACCTCAGTCAGGGGTGGAGCGTTGATAGCTTTGGGCAGCCGACAACCGCTGATGGCGGCTGGACGACGCTGATGCAGCGACGGCCGATTTCGACGATCGACCGACTATCGACTCAGGAGCCCGGACCTCGTGACAACCCTTGCGCTCGGACCGAGCTGGCTCGACCCGGACTATCTGATCGGGACCTTCGGTCTCATCGGCGTCCTGGTCATCGTTTTCGCCGAATCAGGCCTGCTCATCGGCTTCTTTCTGCCGGGCGACTCGCTGCTCTTCACCACCGGCCTGCTGGTGACGTCCGGCACACTCGACAAGCCGCTGTGGCTCGTCTGTCTCCTGATCGTGCTGGCGGCGATCATCGGCGATCAGGTCGGCTATCTCTTCGGCCGCAAGGTCGGCCCCGCACTCTTCAAGCGCCCCGACTCCAAGCTGTTCAAGCAGGAGAACGTGGAGAAGGCGCACGAGTTCTTCGAGAAGTACGGCCCCAAGTCGCTGGTGCTCGCGCGCTTCGTGCCCGTCGTGCGGACGTTCACGCCGATCATCGCGGGCGTCAGCCGCATGAACTACCGGTCGTTCGTCACGTTCAACATCATCGGTGGCGTGCTCTGGGGTGCGGGCGTCACGCTGCTCGGTGCCGCGCTGGGCAAGATCGATTTCGTCCACAAGAACATCGAGATGATCCTGATCCTGATCGTGGTGCTCTCGGTGCTGCCGATCGTGATCGAGTTCCTGCGGGCCCGCTCCAAGTCCAAGAAGGCCGCCGCGTCGGGCGAGCCCGCAGCGCCCGCGTCGCCCACGGGGTACGCGCCGCCGGCCGAGCAGTCGCAGGCACCGCAGGACTTCCAGACCCAGCAGCTCCGCGTCACGCGCGACGAGTACGGCGCCCCCCGGCCGTACGTCCAGCCGGACGACCCGGAGGCCCCGCCGCGCGGGCGGCACGCCAGGCGCTGACGCGCGCGGGCCCACCGGGCACCGCACTGGTGGCACCGGCCGTATCAGCCGTATCAGAAGCCGCGCGTCCGCTTGGCCGCGCGGCGGCTCGACCCGCGTCCCGGGCCCGGCACCTTCAGGAACAGCCGGGAGATCTCGCCACCGAAGTTCACCCCGATGGCGATCGCCATGGCCAGCGCCGCGGCTTTCGACAGCGAGGCCAGTCCGTCGTCGACATGGTTCTGGGCGAGACCGAGCAGCCCGAAGTACGTCGCCGAGCCGGGCAGCAGCGGACCGATCGCGGCGGTGACGTACGGCAGCGCCGACGCGAACCGGTAGCGGGAGAACAACTGCCCGAACAGCCCCACCACACCGGCCGCGACCGCCGTCGCCGCCACCGGGGAGATCCCGCCGGTGACGTGCATCGCCCCGTAGACGGTCCAGGCCACGCCCCCGTTCAGGGCCACCATCAGCACGGTGGATCGTTCCTGCTGGAGCAGGATCGCGAAGGCGAAACTGAGGGCCACCGCGGCACAGATCTGGAGCACCGGCCGCCCCTCCCCGGCCTGGAGCGCCGCGTCCGGGTCGAGCTGGGCGTCCAGCTGAACGCCCAGATACAGCGCGATCAGCACGCCCATCACGATCGCGATGAAGAAGTACATGACTTCGAGCAGGCGCGCGGCGGCGGTGATGTAGTAGCCGGTCAGACCGTCCTGCACGCCCGCCACCAGGGCCCGCCCCGGCAGCAGCGCGAAGAGCCCACCGGTGATCACGGCGGACGGCCGGCCGTCCCAGTTCATGGCGGACCCGGCCAGCGTCAGTGCCACCCCCATCGCGGCCGGCGGCATCGCCGCGGCCACGAACTGGTAGAACTCCGGAATCCCGCGCCCCGCGCACAGCCACGCGAGCCGGTCGCCGAGCATCGCGCCGACCATCGCCGCGATGAACACCACCAGATCACCACCGACCAGTACCGACGCGGAGCCGGCCAGCAGCCCGCTCGCGGCGGTCAGCGCCCACCCCGGATAGGGGTGCCGGTTACGCCGTATCTCGGCCAGCCGCCGGTACGCCTCCTCCAGGGTGACGTCGGTGTCCTCGGTGGTGATGTCGTCGACGAGCGTGAAGACGGCGGCGAGCCGGGTGTAGTCGGTGCCCCGCCTGCGTACGGTACGACTGGCCGTCACCGGGTCGTCCACCAGCGACGGCTGGTACGAGATCGACAGCAGTGTGAAGGTGACGTTCGGCTCGCAGCGGTCCAGGCCGTACGCGCGGCTTACCGCGAACATCGCGGCCTCGACGTCCTCGGCCCCCTCACCGCCCGCCAGCAGCAACTCGCCGATACGCAGCGTCAGGTCGAGCACGCGGGGCACGGCGGGCCCGGCCTCGTCGTGCCGCTGCACGATCTCCGCCACCGGCCGGTCCCCGACCGGCATCCGCAGCAGCGTGCGCATCTGGTCCTGCCAGGGCGCCTCCTTGCGCAGCCGGACGACGGGCACGCCCTCCGCGGGCGTGAACGCCTGGGGCGACTCCCGCGCGCGGTAGGTCCGCGGCGGATCGAAGGCGGACCGGTCGGTCTCCTGCGTGCTCTCCGGGCTCAGTCCCTGCGGAACCGCGAACTCCGAGGTGGGACTGTCCTCCTCGGAGGCCGGCACCTGGTCCGTCCCGGACGGCGGAGTGAAAGCGCTGTGCGCCTCGTCGGACGGAGGCTTACGGCCCTCCGCCTCGTCCCGCTCGGCCACCACTGTTCTCGCCCTCACTCACTCTCGTCGGTGCCGCTGCGGCACGGTTCGCACAGTCATCCGTTCAGTATGGACACGGGCGTTGAAACAGGCGCACGCGAGCGGCGGACGGCGCACCCGCATGGTGCGCCGTCCGCCGCTCGTAGGCGCCGGCTCCCGGCCCGTCAGGGCCGAGGCCGGATGGGACGCGCGCTCAGTGCGCGCCGCCCTGCGCCTCAAGGCGCTTGTACGAGGCCTCGATCTCGGCCTCCGCCTCGGCGCGGCCCACCCAGTCCGCGCCTTCGACCGACTTGCCGGGCTCCAGGTCCTTGTAGACCTCGAAGAAGTGCTGGATCTCCAGGCGGTCGAACTCCGACACGTGGTGGATGTCCCGCAGGTGCTCCACGCGCGGGTCCGAGGCGGGGACGCACAGCAGCTTGTCGTCGCCACCGGCCTCGTCCGTCATCCGGAACATGCCGATCGCGCGGCACTTGATGAGACAGCCGGGGAACGTCGGCTCGTCCAGGATGACCAGCGCGTCCAGCGGGTCGCCGTCCTCGCCGAGGGTGTTCTCGACGAAGCCGTAGTCGGCCGGGTAGCTGGTCGAGGTGAAGAGACGACGGTCAAGGCGGATCCGGCCGGTCTCGTGGTCCACCTCGTACTTGTTTCGCGAACCCTTAGGGATCTCGATGGTGACGTCGAACTCCACGGGAGGCTCCTCCATGATCAACACAAGTGTCGGTGATGCTGCTGTCGGTGATACCGCACGTCACCGGGGCCGACCCCGGGGCAGAGCAGGATCGGCCATCGCTGGCCGGGCCATCGTGCTCGTGGCAACGCGCAGTGATTAAGTGTCCCCCACGCAGCTTTGTGATCGCGAAAGGGGCTGGTCAACCGTGCTTGAGCCGAAAGTGTGGCAGCTCACGGCAGGTTCCGCCGTGCTCGGCCTGGTGTTCGCGGCCGGGGCGGTGGCCATGGCCGGCCCCTGGGACTCCGGTCAGCGTAAGGCCGAGCGCGACTGGGCGGCCGCTCAGGGCCGTACAGGTGGCGCACATCACCCGGGTGGACACCCGGGCAAGCCCGCGCCCGCGCCCAGCGCCGCCGGAGTGCTCGACGAACTCGCCGCACCGGTCGGTTCCTTGTCCGTGCCCGCCGATCTCCCCGCCGACCTCAGGGGGACTCTCGGGCCGCTCCTCGGATCCCCCGACCTCGGACCGGCGCCCGCGGCGTCCGTCGTCGATGTCGCGACGGGCGAGCAGCTGTTCGGTGAGCGCGCCGACCGGCCGATGACACCGGCCTCCACCATCAAGATCGCCACGGCGGTCGCCGCGCTCTCGGCACTCGGCCCCGACCACCGCATCCCCACCACCGTGGTCACCGGCGACGACAAGGGCAAGGGCGACGACAAGGGCGAGGGCGGGAACGAGAACGAGAGCGGCGACGACAAGGGCGACGACGACCCGACCGAGATCACCCTCGTCGGCGGCGGCGATGCCACCCTCGACCGCAAGGGCCTGCGCGCCCTCGCCGAGGACACCACCAGGGCGCTGCGCGACCGCGGCGTGCACGAGGTCACCGTCCGTTTCGACGTATCCCTGTACTCCGGGCCACGCGAACACCCGATCGGCCCCAACGACAACATCGCCCCGGTCACCGCCCTGATGACGGGCCAGGGCCGCCTCGACGACTCCGCCCGAGACGCCTTCGGCGGCCCGGCACCGCGCAGCGGCGACCCGGCGGGCGACGCCGCCGACGTCTTCGCCGAGCTGCTGCGCGAACGGGGCCTCAAGACCTCGAAGCCCCCGGTCGCGGGCAAGGCTCCCAAGGACGCCGACCGTCTCGCGGTGACGTACTCGCGCCCCGTGTCCGCCCTGGTCGAACGGATGCTGACGAACAGCGACAACGACATCGCCGAGTCACTCGTCCGGCAGACCGCCATCAAGGCGGGCAGGCCCGCGAGCTTCGCCGGCGCCCAACAGGCCGTCCAGGCCGAGCTCAAGGAGCAGAAACTGCCCGTCGGCGGCGCGCTCCTGCGCGACGGCAGCGGTCTCAACCGCCATGACAGGATCACCACCGGTCTGCTCACCGCGCTGCTCGCCCGGGCGGCAGATCCCGACCGGCCCGAGTTGCGGCCGGTCCTCACCGGCCTCCCGGTGGCCGGATTCAGCGGCACGCTCCAGGGCCGGTACGCCGACGCCGACGCGATCACCGGCAGCGGTCTGATCCGTGCCAAGACCGGCACGCTGACCGGCGTGAACTCCCTGGCGGGCACGGTCGTCGGCCCCGGCGGACGGCTGCTCGCCTTCGCCTTCCTGGCGGAGAAGGCCCCGGCCCCCGATACGGCCCAACGGGCCCTGGACCACCTCTCGGCGGAACTCGTCTCCTGACCACCCTCGCCCCCACCCGGCGACAAGCGCGCTCACACGCACCGACACGCGGCGACGCGGACCGGCCGGGACAGCGACAGCCCGGTCGACACCTCACCGCCTTTCGGCCCGAGCACGTACGGTTGACGCATGACGAGCATCGGTGGGGCCGAGATGGTGGACTGGAATCTCGCGGTGGCAACCGCGACCCGCCTCGCGCGGCCGGGACCGGAAGTGAGCCGGGACGAGGCCCGCGAGATCGTCGCCGAGCTGCGGCGGCACGCCAAGGCGGCCGAGGAGCACGTGCGCGCCTTCACGCGGATGATCCCGGAAGGCCATGAGCCACCGGACACCCCGGTCCTGGTCGTGGACCGGGCGGGCTGGATCAAGGCGAACGTCGCGGGCTTCCGTGAGCTGCTCAAGCCGCTTCTCGACAAGATGCAGGACCGCCGTTCGAGCACGGCCGGCGGCGCCGTCCTCGGCGCCGTGGGCGGCAAGGTGACCGGCGTCGAGCTGGGCATGCTCCTGTCGTTCCTGTCGTCCCGCGTCCTCGGCCAGTACGAGACGTTCGCGCCGCCGAGCCGCGACCTCCCTTCGAGTGACGGCGGCGGCGGCCGACTGCTGCTCGTCGCGCCGAACATCGTCCACGTCGAGCGCGAACTGGAGGTCGACCCGCACGACTTCAGGCTCTGGGTCTGCCTGCACGAGGAGACCCACCGCACCCAGTTCACCGGCGTGCCGTGGCTCCGTGACCACCTTGAGGGCGAGATCCAGTCATTCCTGGAGGAGACCGACGTCGACCCCTCCACCGTCGTGGAACGCCTGCGTGAAGCGGCCCAGTCGCTGACCGGCAGCCGTCCCGAGGGCGAGGAGGACGAGGAGGGCCGCAGCCTGGTCGAACTGGTGCAGACCCCCGGCCAGAAGGAGATCCTCGGCCGCCTCACCGCCGTCATGTCGCTGCTCGAAGGCCATGCCGACTACGTGATGGACGGCGTCGGGCCGCAGGTCGTGCCCTCGGTGGCCGAGATCCGCGAGAAGTTCCAGCAGCGCAGGGCCAAGGGCGCCAGCCGACTCGATCAGGCGCTGCGCAAGTTGCTGGGGCTGGACGCGAAGCTGCGCCAGTACCGGGACGGGGAGCGTTTCGTACGGGCCGTGGTGGACGAGGTCGGCATGGACGGCTTCAACCGTGTCTGGACCTCCCCCAACACCCTTCCCACGAAGGCGGAGATCGCGAAGCCCGCGGACTGGATCGCGCGGGTGCACCGCAAGGCCGACTCCTAGAACCCCGTCAGGAGGGGCCCCGGTCTCCCAAGGAGGAGGCCGGGAGGGCCCCGTGCCGGATGTCAACGTCCACACGTGTCCACCGGAATGGGCCAGCATCACCCATCCGAGGGACCGTGGGCGCTGGGTAGGCGTGCAATGCTCGGGGAACGGCCCGGTTCTGTCACCATCGACGCACTCTGTGTGACTGAACCCCGTCCCTACTCCGACCGAGGCACCCCCCAAACATCACGAAGGGCACCGGACATGGGTCCCCATCCTGCGGTCGCGGCGATACGCCTGGCGGTCCGCCGCGTACTCCACGACGTCATCACCGAATGCTCCGAACTCGCGAACTTCGACAACGAGCGTCCCCGGCACACTCCGGCAGCCGTCGCCGACCGCGCCGCCGCACCGCTGCCGGCCGACGATCTGCCGCTGGTGCTCGTCGCCTGTTCCGGAGGCGCCGACTCCATGGCGCTCGCCTCCGCCCTCGCCTTCGAGGCCCGCAAGCTCTCCGTCCGCGCGGGCGCCGTCACCGTCGACCACGGCCTCCAGGCCGGCTCCGCGCTCCGTGCCGCCGAAGTCGTCTCCCGGCTCGCCGCCATGCGGCTCGACCCCGTCGAGTCCGTCGCCGTGACCGTCGGTCGCGACGGGGGACCCGAGGCCGCGGCCCGCGACGCGCGCTACGCCGCCCTGGACGCCGCCGCCGAGCGCCATGGCGCCGCCGCCGTCCTGCTGGGCCACACCCGGGACGACCAGGCGGAGACGGTCCTGCTCGGCCTCGCCCGAGGCTCCGGCACCCGTTCGCTTTCCGGGATGGCCCCCGTCTCCGGCGCCACCGGACGCTACCGCCGCCCCTTCCTCCAACTCGACCGGCAGACGGCCCGCAAAGCCTGCCTGGTCCAGGCGATCCCGGTCTGGGACGACCCCCACAACGCCGACCCCGCCTACACCCGTTCGCGCCTGCGCCACGAGGGACTGCCCGCCCTGGAGAAGGCGCTCGGCAAGGGCGTCGTCGAGGCGCTTGCCCGTACGGCGCAGCTCTCCCGCGACGACGCCGACGCCCTCGACGCCTGGGCCGCCGACGTCGAGTCCGCCGTACGGGACGATGCCGGACAGCTGGAATGCGCCAAGCTGTACGCGCTGCCGCCCGCCGTCCGCCGCCGCGTCCTGCGCCGGGCCGCCGTCGTCGCGGGGGCGCCCGCCGGTTCGCTGTTCGCCCGGCACATCGAGGAGGTCGACCGCCTGATCACGGGCTGGCGAGGCCAGGGCGCCATCAACCTGCCGGGCCGCGTCGAGGCCCAACGGCAGGGTGGCAGACTGGTCATCCGGCAGGGCTGAAGCGCTGAAGCACGACGGCTGTGTCTCCGGGGTGGCGAGTTCCGGCCTCCTGGCCGACAACGAAAGTGATGCGGGTGGACCACAAGGACATGGGCGCCGACCTCCAGTCGGTGCTCATCACCAAGGAAGAAATCGACGCGAAGCTGGTCGAGCTGGCCGCCAAGATCGACGCGGAGTACGCGGGCAAGGACGTCCTCCTCGTCGGCGTCCTCAAGGGCGCCGTCATGGTGATGGCGGACCTGGCGCGTGCACTGTCCACCCCTGTGACGATGGACTGGATGGCCGTGTCCTCGTACGGCGCCGGGACGCAGTCGTCCGGCGTGGTCAGGATCCTCAAGGATCTGGACACCGACATCAAGGGCAAGCACGTCGTGATCGTCGAGGACATCATCGACTCGGGGCTCACGCTCTCGTGGCTGCTGTCGAACCTCGGTTCGCGCGAGCCCGCCTCGCTGGAAGTCTGCACGCTGCTCCGTAAGCCGGATGCCGCAAAGGTCGCGATCGATGTGAAATGGATCGGATTCGACATTCCCAATGAGTTTGTCGTCGGTTATGGCCTTGATTACGCGGAGAAGTACCGCAATCTGCCATTTGTCGGCACACTCGCCCCCCATGTGTACGGCGGCTGAGCCGCGCACCCGGCCCGCCGGGCCGGGCCGGGAACCCCCACACCCTTCCCGCCGTTGGAGCATGGGAAGACGGGTTTACCGGCAGTCCCGTGCGGTCGCGGGTGACAATGCTGGGGTACCGTCCGAAGAACAGTCTTTTCTCACAGCAGCATTTACCTACGGGCAGGAGGGACGGGGCGTTCTCGCTCCGTATGGATGGACGTGAAGCGATACTTCCGTGGGCCGGTCATGTGGATCGTGCTGGCCGTCCTCGCCGTGGTCGTGTTGATGCAGGTCGTCGGCTCGTCGGGCGGCTACAAGACGGTGGACACCGGCGAGGTCGTCCAGGCGATCGACAAGAACCAGGTCGACCAGGTCAAGCTGACCACAGGCGACGAACAGATCATCAAGATCGACCTCAAGGACGGCACCAAGGTCCAGGGCGGCGACAAGGTCCAGGCCAGCTACATCGGCTCGCAGGGCTCCGCCCTGGCCGCCAAGCTGCAGGACAAGTTCGAGAGCGGCGACATCAAGCAGGGCTACACGGTCTCGCCCTCGAAGCAGAGCCCGTTCGTCTCCGTACTGCTCTCCCTGCTGCCGTTCGTCCTCATCGTCGTGGTCTTCCTGTTCCTGATGAATCAGATGCAGGGCGGCGGCTCCCGAGTCATGCAGTTCGGGAAGTCCAAGGCCAAACTCATTACCAAGGACACCCCCAAGACGACGTTCGCCGATGTCGCAGGGTCCGACGAGGCCGTCGAGGAACTTCACGAGATCAAGGAGTTCCTCCAGGAGCCCGCGAAGTTCCAGGCCGTCGGCGCCAAGATCCCGAAGGGCGTGCTGCTCTACGGCCCGCCCGGTACGGGCAAGACGCTGCTCGCCCGCGCCGTCGCCGGTGAGGCCGGCGTCCCGTTCTACTCGATCTCCGGTTCCGACTTCGTCGAGATGTTCGTCGGTGTCGGTGCCTCCCGAGTGCGTGACCTCTTCGAGCAGGCCAAGGCGAACGCCCCGGCGATCGTCTTCGTCGACGAGATCGACGCCGTCGGCCGGCACCGCGGTGCGGGCCTCGGCGGTGGCCACGACGAGCGCGAGCAGACGCTCAACCAGCTGCTCGTCGAGATGGACGGGTTCGACGTGAAGGGCGGCGTCATCCTGATCGCCGCCACGAACAGGCCCGACATCCTCGACCCGGCGCTGCTGCGCCCGGGACGATTCGACCGCCAGATCGCGGTCGACCGCCCGGACATGCTGGGCCGTCTGGAGATCCTCAAGGTCCACCAGAAGGGCAAGCCGGTCGCCCCGGACGTCGATCTGGGCGCTGTCGCCCGTCGTACGCCCGGCTTCACCGGAGCGGACCTGGCGAACGTGCTGAACGAAGCGGCGCTCCTCACGGCGCGCGGCGACAAGAAGCTCGTCGACAACCACTCCCTGGACGAGGCCATCGACAGAGTCGTGGCGGGCCCGCAGAAGCGGACCCGGATCATGTCCGAGAAGGAAAAGAAGATCACCGCCTATCACGAGGGCGGCCACGCCCTGGTCGCGGCGGCGTCTCCGAACTCCGACCCGGTGCACAAGATCACGATCTTGTCCCGAGGCCGGGCCCTGGGTTACACCATGGTCCTGCCGGACGAGGACAAGTACTCGACCACGCGCAACGAGATGCTCGACCAGCTGGCCTACATGATGGGCGGGCGCGCGGCGGAGGAACTGGTCTTCCACGACCCGACCACCGGCGCGGCCAACGACATCGAGAAGGCGTCGGCGACGGCACGGGCCATGGTCACGCAGTACGGCATGACCGAGCGGCTCGGCGCGATCAAGTTCGGCGGCGACAACACCGAGCCCTTCGTCGGGCGTGAGATGGGCCACCAGCGCGACTACTCGGAAGAGGTCGCCGCGCTGGTCGACGAAGAAGTCAAGAAGCTGATCGAGACCGCGCACAACGAGGCCTGGGAAATCCTCGTCGAGAACCGCGACGTTCTCGACAACCTGGTCCTCGCGCTGCTGGAGAAGGAGACGCTCAACAAGGAGCAGATCGCCGAGATCTTCTCGACGATCGTGCGGCGCCCGGCCCGTCCGGCCTGGACCGGCTCCTCGCGGCGTACGCCTTCGACACGTCCCCCGGTGCTCTCGCCCAAGGAGCTGGCCCTCACCAACGGAGCGACCGGCACCAACGGCGCGCTTCCCGGTGTGACGACCGGCGACCCGGCGGCCGAGGCCGTTCCGGAGGAGCGTCCGGAAAGCTGATCCCGGGCTTCTCACCAGGCCCGGAATAGATGCCGCGTCCCACAGGTCTTAGCCTGATGGGGCGCGGCATTTGTGTGGCCGCGCACGGAACGGCAGAGGAACGAGGCCCAGATGACCAACCCCGTGAGGCTGGACGGCGAGGGTGTGATCGGCGAGTTCGACGAGAAGCGGGCCGAGAACGCCGTACGGGAGCTTCTGATCGCGGTCGGGGAGGACCCGGACCGCGAGGGCCTGCGCGAGACGCCGGGGCGGGTGGCCCGCTCGTACAAGGAGATATTCGCGGGACTGTGGCAGCGGCCCGAGGACGTCCTGACGACGACGTTCGACATCGGCCACGACGAGATGGTCCTGGTGAAGGACATCGAGGTGCAGAGTTCGTGCGAGCACCATCTGGTGCCCTTCCACGGCGTCGCGCACGTCGGGTACATCCCGTCGTCCGACGGGAAGATCACCGGGCTGTCGAAGCTGGCGCGGCTGGTGGACGTGTACGCCCGCAGGCCGCAGGTCCAGGAGCGGATGACCACGCAGATCGCGGACTCGCTGATGAAGATCCTGGAGCCGCGAGGAGTGATCGTGGTCGTCGAGTGCGAGCACATGTGCATGTCCATGCGCGGAGTGCGCAAGCCCGGTGCCAAGACGATCACCTCGGCGGTACGGGGGCAGTTGCGCGACCCGGCGACCCGCAACGAGGCGATGAGCCTGATCATGGCCCGCTGAACCACGGCGAGTACCGCGGGCGGTGGTGCCGCCGGTGCGATCAGGCGTGGGCGGTGCCCTGGCCCTCGTCGTCCGGCCCGTCGGGGAGCTTGCAGACGCGCTCCAGGAAGAACGCGGCGGCGATCACCGCGATGCCGGCCAGCACCGAGAAGCCCGCGTAGTAGGCCTGATCCCGCCGGGCGGGGATGTCCAGGGAGCCGAGCAGGAAGACACCCGTCCCGCCGTACATCCCGGCGACCAGCGCCGCGACCAGCGCGCTCGCGTGGCCGAAAACGACCGCGCGGGCCGCCATCAGCGGGTCGACGCCCTTGGCTCCCGGCCGGCGCTCACGCTGGGCGCGCAGCCGGGACCGGAGCGAGAGCGCCGTCGCCGTGAGGACGACGGCGATCACCGCGAGCACGATGGGCGCGGCGAGGGGCACGCTGGGCAGGGTGCCGAGCGAGTCCCAGAGGCGCGTACCGCCCCACGAGAGAACCCCGGCCACGGCGAAGAGGCCCGCCAGAACCCCGATCCGCAATTCCCTCACCGCGAGAGCCCACCCTTCACCCGTACTCGTCACGCACAACGCCGCCGGCACCGTGACCGATCGACCGATTCGCAGAGCCTAACGACTAGGCCCTGTCCGGTGGGTCTTCGGGGGCCCGGGACGCCTGG